>CAYYBI010000170.1:0-6647 GCA_964469835.1 uncultured Rhodospirillaceae bacterium | reverse complement strand
CGGCGTCGGCGTCGTTGTTGCCGGTGACGTAGTCGCGCTGCTTGCCCGCCTGCACGTCGGCCCAGCACGCGTCGAACAGCGTGTCCATGGCCGCTCGCGTCACCCGGTGGGTGGCGTCGGAGCGCCGGTTGCGGTTGCCCCGGCCAGCGTAGTTGAGATGCGACAGGTAGAACTTGTCGATGTCCTCCTCGTCCATCAGGCGCAGCAGCGCGGGAAGGTCGGCCGCGTTGCTCTCGGTCAGCGTGAAGCGCAGGCCCACCTTGATGTCGGCGTCCCGGCACCGGCGGATGCCGGCCAGCGCCTGATCGAAGGCCCCGCGCATGCGCCGGAACTCGTCGTGGGTCTCACGCATGCCGTCGATGCTCACGCCCACGTAGTCGTACCCCACGGCCGCGATATCCGCGATGTTGTGCTCGTCGATGCGCGTGCCGTTGCTGGAAAGCCCGACGTAGAACCCCATGTCCTTGGCACGGCGCGAGATGCGGAAGATGTGCGGGTGCAGCAGCGGCTCGCCGCCGGAAAGGATCAGCACCGGAACGCCGAAGGCACGCAGGTCGTCCATGGTGCGCTCGATGTCCTCGAGCGCCAGCTCGTTGGGAAAGTCGATGTCCGCGGACACCGAGTAGCAGTGCTTGCAGGTGAGATTGCAGCGCCTGATGAGGTTCCAGATGACCACCGGGCCGGAAGGCGTGCGGGCGGGGCCCAGCGGCTCGGGAGCGGCGATCTGGCGCATGTAGTGGGAAAGACGAAACACTGGATGCTCCTTCAGGTCAGGCGAAGACCCGTCTTCTTCAGGATGCGCTTGCTGTAGAGCACGTCGTAGCCGCGCGCCGCGGGGCCGATGAGCGCGGCGATGCGTTCGACTTTGCCTTGCACCTCGTCGCGGTCACGGCCGTGCACCATGGCAAACAGGTTGTACGGCCACACGGGCGGATGCCGCGGGCGGTGGTAGCAGTGGCTGACGAAGGGCAGGGCGCCGACGCTGCGCCCGCACGCGGGTAGCCGGTCATCGGCCACGTCCCAGACCGACATGCCGTTTGCGCGGTAGCCGAGGGCATAATGATTCGGGACCGCACCGATCCGCCGGATGACCCCATCTTCCTGCATGCGTTGAAGACGGCGGATCACCTCTTCCTCGTCAATGCCAATTTCTTCAGCGATCGCGTGATAGGGCCGCTCGCACAGGGGCAGGCCGCCCTGGGTGGCCCGTATCAACAACCGGTCATGCGCGTCGATCGGGCGCGATGTTTCCGTGGCGCTTGTCCCCGTCATGCCGCAAACCTCAGGCCAATGAAGAATTCCTCGATTTTCGGCATGTCATAGACCCGCAGACCGGTACCGCTTTCGATTTCCGCCAGCACTTCCGCCACCCGCTCGTGTCGGTCCGTTGCCACGACGAACCACATATTCAGCGCGTGGTCGCGCGCATAATTGTGAGCGACTTCCTGAAATCCATTGACGATATCCGCCACGGCATCGAAGCGGTCCAACGGCACCGCCATCGCCGCCAGGGTAACGGCACCCCCCAACCGTTCGGCGTTATACATCGGCGCAAAACGGCTTAGGACGCCATCGTCCAGCAGACGCCGCAGCCGGCCGATCAGCTCGTCTTCCGACAATCCGAGCCGTTCGGCCGCCTCGGCGTACGGTCGCGGGCTGAGCGGCATGCCGCCTTGCAGGCCGTTGATGATGCGCCTGTCGGTTGCGTCCATCATGCCTCCACGGATTGTCGTTCGGGCGCCTTTACGGGCGCGTATCGCGCGCCCCGCTGCTTGAACCGTCGCCGGCTGAACAGAACGGCTCGCGGGCGTCCCTCTAGCCCGGCGCACCGGGTAATCCGCTCCACCGCATCCTCGACGGTCTTGCGGTCGCGGCCATGGACCATGCAAAACAGATTGTAGGGCCAATCCGGTTCGTGGCGCGGCCGCCGGTAGCACAAGGTGACACCCGTCATTTCTGCCACCCGCCGGCCGGTTCGAGCGACCTGCTCGTCCGGCACGTCCCAAACGGTCATGGCGTTCGCCGTGTATCCCAACTCGCGATGACGGACGATCACGCCGAATCGCCGAATCACGCCTTGCTGCTGTAGCGACGCGAGCCGTCCGATTACAGCTTCTTCCGTCGCACCGAGCCGTTCCGCTATACGCGCATAGGGCCTGGACTCCAGAGGCAGGCCGTCCTCGATCGCGGCGAGCAACATGCTATCGAACCGGGTCAGTTCCATTGCAAGGGAAATCCCAGATCAAGCCGATACGCCTCCAACATCGGTAAATCGAGCACGGCGATGCCCGCACGGGTCTCGATCTCCCGCAACACCTTGGCCACACGAATCTTATCGGGTCCGGTGACGACGAACCAAATGTTCAGCCGATGTTCCCGCTCATAGTTGTGATTGACCTCAGGATAGGCGCTTATCAGTTCCGCCACTTCATTCAGGCGCGAGAGAGGCACCGCCATTGCCGCAAGCGTGCTCCAGCCCGCGCGCTGCGGCGCCACGATCGCGCCGACGCGCGAAACCAAGCCCGCGTCCTGAAGAACGCGAAGCCGTCCCATCACCGTTTCCTCATCGACGCCGAGCTGCGCCGCAATTTCCCGAAAGGGGTGCGGCGACAATGGAAAATCGCGTTGGAAGCCGTCGAGCAATCGTTTGTCCAATTCGTCCAAATCAACCTGTCCCATCGCCATCCCGCCTCCCTAAAGCCCGATGCGATGGGCGCGCGCCGTCAGGAATATACCGCTCGGCTTGTCGGCCGGCAGCGTCGCAATGCGCTTCATTGTGTTGGTGTCATAGACCTCGACCCGTCCCTCGTCCCGAACGGAAAGCCAAACCTGCTCGCCACGCGGGGTAAATTCGAGATGCAGCACCGCCTTGCCAGGCCGCAATGTACGAATGATCCGACGCGACGGCACGTCGATCACCTGGACGACATCGTTTCGCGGATACGCAAAATTCACCCAAACCTGTCGCCCATCCGGCCGTGCGACGGCAAATACCGGCTGGCCATGCGTAGCTATTCGGCCGACTTGACGCCAAGTGGCCTTATCGACAATCAAGACTTCATGCTGTCCGACAGCCGGCAGGAAAAGCACGCCGCCGGCGCTGGCCCAACCCTCGAGATGCGGCATTTTGTAAACGGGCAGTTTTTCCCGGCCGCGGCCATAACCATCGAGAATCCGGCGGACGCCACGATCCATATTCCAGAGATCCAGCAATGCCAGCCCATCCTCTCCGAACAGACCGGCAACATAATAACGGCCGTCCCCCGTAATCAGGCCGTCATACGGCAAGCGCCCGATATCTTGGAATTTGCGGATGCGCGGGTCTTGTCGATTCGATAAGTCTGCGACCCAAATTGCCCCCGCGTCGTAAAGGGTGAAGACGAACCGTTGCCCCGGCGCGTCCACGAGACCGACCACCTTGGAGAGCGCACCGTTTGCCCCGTACTTGGCGGGAATATCGGCAACGAGACCCAATGTCCCGACATCGAAGACGCGCACACCGCCGGGCTTGTAATTGGAAACGGCAACCAAAGACCCATCCTGCGAGATCGCGCCGCCGATGCTGTTGCCCGCTTGAACCACGCGTTTCACAAGTTGGCCGGACAGCAGATCGACCTTGCTCAACCCGCCGTCTCGTCCGAACACAAAGGCGTAGCGCCCATCGCGGGAAAATACCGCCGAAGCGTGCGACAAATCACCAAGCCCGGCAACGGTACTCAATCGGCGCTGTGTGGTCGTATCGATGACCTGAATGCGACCCGCCGCGCGCTCGACCACCAGCCCAAGATCCCCGGTTCCGCGGGTCACGGTGTTACACGCGGCAAGTACCGCCATAAATGCGGCGTACATGATGCGCCGAAGCATTCGTCCCACGGCCCTACGGTCCTTCATGGAGCCCCACTCTCAGCCGTTGCACCAGCCAAAGCGCCTCGGCATGGGTCAATTCGAAATCCCAAGGCGGCATCGGCGTGCCCGGAAGGCCTTTGAGAATCACTTCCGCCAAGACCTCATCCGGTTTTCCCCCGATCGCCGCCGGCAGCAGCGGCGGACCGAGCCCGCCCTTTAAGGTCATGCCGTGGCACGACCCGCAATCGTGTTTCAATCGATGAAGCAGTTCGGTCTGGCGTGCGGAAGACGGTTCCGCGCAAGCCAATTCAGACCAAGCCATCGCCACGACCAGAACGACGGAAAACATGGCCCTAGCCATAGGACAATCCATCGATGGGCGCCACGCGGCAGTCCTTGGCATTCGCCGCCACAAACGACACGACCCGGCCGATAACAATCAGTACCGGCGCATGCAGCTTCGATTGCGCAAGGCGATCGGGAAGATCGGCCAAAGTAGACACACACATTTTCTGTGCCGTGGTCGTGCCCTCGGCGATGGCAGCGGCCGGCGTGTCCGCACTGAGCCCGGCCGCAATCAATTCACCGCTGATTTGATCGATGGTCGAGAGCCCCATGTAAACGACGAGAGTGGTATCGGGGTCGGCAAGGCTGGCCCAATTCAAATCGAGGTCGCCGTCGCGTTGACGATGGCCCGTTACGAACCGGACACCCGACGCGAGGCCGCGATGCGTCAGTGGCACGCCAAGCGCCGCGGCGCAGCCCGATGCCGCCGTGATTCCCGGGACGATATTGACCGGAACACCGTGTTGATTGAGGAACATCGCCTCTTCGCTGCCGCGCCCGAATACATACGGATCCCCACCCTTCAGGCGGACCACCATCCGGCCCGCATGCGCGAGCTTGACCAGCAGGGCATTGATCTCGTCCTGAACCATGTGGTGGCACCGCGGTGCCTTGCCGACGTAGATTCGGCTCGTGCCCTTGGGTACCAGGTCGAGGACGGCGGGCGCGACGAGGCGGTCGTAAACCACGACATCGGCTTCGCCAAGCAGGCGATGCGCCTTGACGGTAAGCAGCTCGGGGTCGCCCGGGCCCGCGCCGACCAGATACACAGGCGCAACCGGTTTGGC
The DNA here is from genome assembly GCA_964469835.1 of uncultured Rhodospirillaceae bacterium. Classification (GTDB taxonomy): domain Bacteria; phylum Pseudomonadota; class Alphaproteobacteria; order UBA8366; family UBA8366; genus JAOTYV01. Next base: position 1,668 of record CAYYBI010000170.1, on the reverse strand, counting down.
CGCGCTGGATGGGAATCTCGAATCACTGGTCACGGTTTTTGCCCAAGTTTGCAGGGGCGGTCCGATACCGGACCGCCCCTACCGCCTCAATAGACGTCCTTGCGGGTGTTGAAGACGTTGAACTTGCCGGTAGGCGTGATCAGCCGTTTGTCGCGAATGACCTTCTTCAGCTTGCGGGTCTTGTCGTCGATGATGACGATCGCCGACTGCTGGCTCTTCGAGTTCCAAACGGAGAACCAGATTTCGTTACCGGCCTTGTTGTACTCGCCCTGGACGACCCGGCGGACGCCTTCCGTAATGCCGGACCATTCGCCGACGGGGATGACCTGATACGGCTTGTCCAGATTTTTGAGGTCGAACACGGCGACCGACGATGCGATCTCCGCCTCCGGGTTCAGCGGCGTATCGACCCACAGATTGCGCGACTTCGGATGCGTCTTGATGAACAGCGATCCGCCGCCCTGGCCTTCCAACTTCTGGACGACCTTCCAGGCATATTTTTTATGTTTTTTCGGATCGGTGCCGATCAAGGCGATTGTCTCGTCGCCGAGATGGCTGGTCGCCCAGACCGGTCCGAATTTCGGATGCACGAAGTTAGCGCCACGCCCTGGATGCGGTTTGATGCCGGTCTCGACCAAGGCCACGAGCTTGTTTTCCTTGGTATCGACGACCGCAACCTTATTCCTTGCATTCGCCGCGACCAGGAAATATCGCCCGGTCGAATCGAAGCCGCCGTCGTGAAGGAAGCGCTCGGCATCGATCGTTGTGACCTTCAGGTTTTTGATGTCCTTATAATTCACCATCAGGATCTTGCCGGTTTCCTTTACGGCGACGATAAATTCCGGGTGGTAGTGGGAGGCTACGATCGCCGCCACGCGCGGCTCGGGATGGAACTCCTGCGTATCGACAGTCATACCGCGCGTCGAAACAATCTTCACCGGTTCGAGCGTATCGCCGTTCATGATCACATATTGCGGCGGCCAGTACGCTCCGGCGATGACGTATTTATCTTCCCATCCCTTTCTCTTGGAGGTCTCGACCGACCTGGCTTCGAGACCGACCTTGATCTCGGCCACCGTCTGCGGCGACTTCATCCAAAGATCGATCAGGTTGATTCTGGCGTCACGGCCAATCGTAAGGAGATAGCGGCCGGATGCAGACATGCGCGAGATATGCACCGCGTAGCCGGTCTTGAGAATTTTCACGATCTTTTTCGAGTGCCCGTCAATCAGCGCAACTTCGCCGGAGTCCCGCAGCGTAACCGAGAACAGATTGTCGAGATCGAGCTTGTTCAGTTTTTTCTTTGGACGCTTCGCGACCGGCACAAGCACCTTCCAGCTCGCCTTCATCTCCTTCATGCCATATTCGGGCGGCAGCGGCGGATCGTTGAGCAGGTAACGCGCCATCAGATGGACGTCATCCTTCGTCATATCGCCGGAGGTGCCCCAGTTCGGCATGCCGCCCGGCGAACCATAGGTGATGAAATCCCTGAGATACTCGAAGCCCTGCTTACGGGTAATGTCGGTCGTTAGCGCCTTGCCCGTAGCACCCTTGCGCAGGACGCCATGGCAGCCGGCGCAACGTTCGAAATAGATTTGCTGACCGCGTTGGAATTCCGCCTTGGTCAACTTGGGGGTGCCGGGCAGTTGCCCCGGCGCTTCCATCTGC
>CAYYBI010000169.1:0-2529 GCA_964469835.1 uncultured Rhodospirillaceae bacterium | reverse complement strand
GTCGGACCCGATGCCGAGTATGTCGCGGGGCACATCCGATCCTATCTCGACGGTTAGGCAGCCGCTTTCCGCCGGCAATGGCTGGAGGCGTGGACTTGAACTTCGGCCCGCGCCGAGGCCTGGTCTGGCTGCTGTTTGATGTGGACGAGTTCAGCCGTCTCACCCCGCCGGGTCATGCACTCGTGCAAGCCCTTGAAGTTGCCCGAAGCGGATTAGCCACTTCCGAATTGGGTTAGGAAGGGACGAAAACGCTGACTCCAACGGCCATCCGTTCCACCCTCAATTGCGGAAGTCGGTTGCCGGAATGTCTGCTGTTGGGGGAAGACCGGAAGTTGATCAGGAGCGCCGAAAGGTCCGCTTGTAGCCAGATCCGGACGCAAGCATAAGGGGATGCGCCGAGTTTATCGGTTACAGTGGCGGGCATGGAATGTTTTTTGGTATGGATCAAGGAGGGGTGAGATGACGCGATTTGAAATTCTCAAACGTGAGGACATGAACGCCGAGCAAAAGCAACTTTGCGAAGAGATCGAAGCGGCGGACGGTCGGATGCGCGGTGGCCCCTACTGGGCTTATATTCGCAATCCAAAATTCATGCGTTTACATAACGAAATGAGCCGGTACATCCGGTCATGTTCCCTCACAGGGCGCGAACGTCAGATTGCCGTGCTCGCCGTGGTTCGTCACTGGGACGCTAAATATCCATGGGCGGTTCAGGTGCGAGCGTCGCTCGCCGCCGGCGTCGAATCCGAAATCATCGATGCGATCAACGCAAAACAGCGGCCCAAGCTCAACGATCCCGGCGAACAGGCGGCTTACAACGTGGCGTCCGAGCTGGTCGCGAACAACGGTCTGAGCGACGTTACCTACGCAGCCGCCGAAGCACATTTCGGGTTGGAGAAACTCGTCGATGTCGTGTCAGGTATCGGCTTTTTTTCGATGGTATGCTGCACTGCCAACGCATTCGACATCACTCCGCCGGACGACGTGCCGGCACGCCTCACCAAAAGGTGACGCTGCTACAACCGCATGCAAGGAGTTGCCTATGAATATCGAAACGGTCGCCATACTCAGCCCGGGCGAAATGGGTGCCGCCGTCGGCAAGGCATTTGCCGATAATGGTTTCAACGTCATCACGACACTGGAAGGGCGCAGTAAACCGACCTGCGAGCGCGCGCTGGCATCGGGCTTTCAAAACGGCGGCTCGCTGGCGGAAGTTATCGCCGCTGCTGATATCGTGCTGTCGATCCTGCCTCCGGCATCCGCGCCGGCACAGGCCGAAGCGGTTGCTTCTGCGATGAGGAATACGGGCAAGACGCCGCCATATGCCGATTGCAATGCCGTCGCACCCGAAACTACGATGCAGATCGGGCAAACCATTTCCGATACTGGCGCCGACTACATCGATGGCAGCATTATCGGCAACCCGCCCGGCAAATCCAAGCCGACGCGGTTCTATGTCAGCGGACCTGGGGCGGCCGCCATGAGCGTGTTCGATGGCAAAGGCATCGTCGTTCATCAGTGCGGTCCCGAGGTTGGTCGCGGATCGGCGGTCAAGATGGTCTATGCCGGGATCACGAAAGGCACCAGCGCACTACACGCGGCGATGCTGATTGCCGCGGAGCGACTGGGGGTCGCCGATGAACTGCACGGCGAGCTACAATCCGGTCAGGCGGCGATATACAAGCGAATGGAAAGCATGATCTCCGCCCTGCCGGCAGTGTCCGGTCGTTACATCGGCGAAATGCTGGAAATTGCGAAGACGATGGATGCGTGCGACATGCCGGCCGGATTTCATGAAGGGGCCGCTAAGCTATATGATTTGCTGGATAAATCTCCTTTCTCGTCGGAGCGACGTGACACAGTGGACAAGAACCGTACCCTTCGCCAGACGATCGAAGTCTGTGCCAAGGCTGGCACCGATAAAGCGGTAGCGGAATAGCTGATTAAAAATGTAGCGGAAAAAAGAAATCTCTGAGGTGGTAAACCCGATGACCTGCCACTTCCGCTCTGGATCAAAAGCGGAAGTCGAGTGCGGTCGTTGGAATGTCCGCAGTTCGGTAGTGTCTTTGCCTGCTTGATGAGCGCGGAAACGACCGTCTGCGTGTCCTTATTGGCCACCTTCGCCAACATCACATACCGGGTATGACGTTCGACCAGGGTCACAATGTAACTGTTCTTCGGTCCTGACAGAAGATCACCCTCCCAGTGACCAGGCACCGCCCGGTCTTCAACCCAGGCCGGTCGCTCGCTGATCGAGATCATATCCTTAATGTGCCCCCGTGCATCGCCTTTCCCGGTTGCATGAATAGAGCGGCGCATCGTGCGCTTCGATCGGAGATGCTGAAGCAGCTCTTTCTTAAGCACACCGCGGGATTGGACGAATAAGCCGCGGTAGATCGTCTCGTGAGACACCTGATAACTCTCTTCTCCCGGATGCGATCTCTTCAGCCAACCGGCTATCTGCTCAGGCGACCAGTTCAACCTGAGTTGCCTCGCCACCGCCCGCCGTAACCGCGGAACCATAGCCAG
>CAYYBI010000168.1:0-3642 GCA_964469835.1 uncultured Rhodospirillaceae bacterium | reverse complement strand
ATCCGTCGAAATCGACCCGGCATCCGGACTATCCGGAAATCACGACACTGGGCGTCAACAAATTCGACCCCGACGGCACGCTGAACAAGGCGATCTACAAACGCGGCTCGGCAAGCTTCCACACCGATGGCGCCTATGACGAAGTCGCGTTCAAGGCCACGCAGCTCTATGCGCTGGCCATACCGAGCACCGGCGGCGACACGTATTTCTCCAGCATGTACATGGCGTATGACGCCCTCCCGGATCGGCTGAAGACGCTGCTGGAAGGGCGTAAGGGCGCCTTCACCTATGGCGGGCGCAGAGGCGCGCAGCAGCTCCTGAACAAGGAAGACCGCGACAAGACGCCGGCGATGCACCCGATGTTCCGGGTCCACTCGGAAACCGGGCGGAAATCGCTGTATTTCGATCCCGGCAAGATCCTTTACATCGAAGGCCTCGAGGAACAGCAGAGCAACGACGTGATCGACGAACTTACCGAACGGATGATCGTGCCGGATGCCGAATGCGTTCATAAATGGCGGATCGGCGACATCGTGATCTGGGACAACCGGTGCCTGGTCCACAAGGCGGCCGGCGACTACCCGCCCGAGGAAGACCGCATCCACTGGCGCGTCTCGATCATCGAACCCGAGGCCGGAAGCCGCGCGGCGGCGGAGTGAGACTGACGCCCGCTAAGCCGCCGTCCTAGCCGCTCACCAATAAAGCTCGCCCGCGATGAAGGCGCGCGCCTCGGCGCTTTGCGGGTCGTCGAGCAGCGCCGCGGCGGGCCGATGCTCGACCAGCCGTCCGCGATGCAGGAAGAGGATATCGTCGGAGATGCGCCGTGCCTGACCGAGATCGTGGGTCGACATGAGGATGGCCGTGCCGGCCTCGTGGATCGCGCGGATCAATTCCTCGATCGTCCGGGTCACCGCCGGATCCAGGCTCGCCGTCGGCTCATCGAGAAACAGCACATCGGGCTTCAAGGCCCAGGCGCGGGCCAACGCAAGCCGCTGCTGTTCACCGAAGGACAGCGTGCGCGCCGGACGGCTTGCATGCCGGTTGAGCTTGGTTTCTTGAAGCGCTTCTGCGACCAGCGCCCGGCGCTCCCGCGCCGGCGTCTGGCGCAACCGCAGCGCGTAATCGATATTCTCCGCGACCGTTCGGCGCAGCATGACCGGCCGCTGGAACACCATCGCCTGCCGGCGCACCGGACTCTCGTTCCCTGCCCCGTCCCAGCGAATTTTGCCCCCGGTCGGCTGCAGCAAGCCGTGGCAAAGCCGCAGCAGCAAGCTCTTCCCCGCACCGTTATGGCCGAGAACCACGGTGCGCGCACCCGGTTGGAGCGTGAAGGAAACGTCCTTGATCAGCGCCTGCCCGCCCGCGTCGAACCGCAGATCGCGCACGGTGAGCGGCAGGATGCCCGTTCCGGATCTGTTATCTTGCCCCGCGGTCACGGCCTACACCTCCCGCCGCCGGGCGGCGTCCTGAAACAGATAGGCGCCCGCATTCACCGACACCGACAGCAGGATCAGGATAATCCCAAGCCCGAGGGCCAGCGCGAAATCGCCCTTACTGACCTCCAGCGCGATTGCCGTGGTCATCACCCGGGTCACGTGATCGATGTTGCCGCCGACAATCATCACCGCACCAACCTCCGCAATGGCGCGACCGAACCCGGCCAGAACCGCAGTGGTCAAACTGAACCGCCCATCCCACAGCAGGGTCGCCATGGAAGCGACCGGACCGGCGCCCAGCGAGTGCAACTGCTCGGCATATTCCTGCCAAAGGTCTTGCAGCGTCTGCCGGGTCAACGCCGCGATAATCGGCGTGATCAGAATGGTTTGCGCGATGATCATCGCAGTCGGTGTGAACAACAGCCCAAGCACGCCGAACGGCCCGGCCCGCGACAACAGCAGATAGACGACAAGACCGACGACCACGGGCGGCAGCCCCATGAAGGCGTTGATCATCACGACCAGGCTCTGGCGGCCGGGAAAACGCAGGATGGCGGTGGCCGCGCCGATCGGAAAACCGATCACGATGGCACAGGCCACCGCCGTAAGACTGACGCGGAGCGATAGCCCGACGATTTCCAGCAAGCCGCCGTCAAGCGTCAGGATTAATCCGAACGCGGCACCGAAGGCATCGAGGATATCGTTCACGACCCCCGTCCTATCGCCGCAACGTCAAGGTGAAAACCCGGCGGCGGCCCTCCCGCATGGCCGCAACCTGCACTTTGTCGCCGGGCCGGTGCAGGAATATCGCCGTTCGGACATCGCTTCGCTTACGCAACGCGCGACCCGCGATTGCGGTAACCAGGTCGCCGGTTCGAAGCCCTGCCTGCTCGGCCGCGCCGCCAGCCGTTAATTGCGTTACACGCAATCCCACGAAGCGCCGCCGTTCCGTCGCCGTCAACAGTGACAGCCGCAAACCCGCTTGGCCGGGGATGACCCGGCCGAACCGCAGCAGATCGTCGACCACCCGGACCAGCAAATCGGTCGAGACCGCGAAATTGACGCCGATATTCGCATCCGACCGGCGCGTGAAGATCGCTGAGACCAGCCCGACGAGGCGCCCCTTGCGGTCCACCAGCGCGCCGCCCGAAGTGCCCGGATTGAGCACCGCGTCAGTCTGCACGAAATCCTCGATCGGATTGAAACCCATGCCGGAGCGCCGCAGCGCCGAGACCACGCCGCAACTCACCGACAGGCCGACGCCGAACGGGTTGCCGACGCCGCAGACCGGCGCGCCGAGCCCGGGCGCCGGACCGATTGCCAGCGGCGGCAGGTCTTCGGCGACCTGCAAAAGCGCGAGATCGGTCGCCGCGTCGCGCGCCTTGATCGTTGCCGGAATTTCGCGGCCGTCCTGCAACCGCACGGACACGGACTGTGCGCCGTCGAGCACATGCGCAGCGGTCGCGATGTAACCGCCGGGCCGCAGGACGACGCCGCTGCCGCTGCGTTCCTCGCCGCGAAGACCGGCGTCGGGTCGGACGGGCCGCGCCGCGCCGGATCGGGCCGGCAGAATGGTTACGACCGACGCCAGCACACCGGCCGGAAACGGCGCCGTCTCCCCGCGCGCGCCCACCGGCGGCGCCAGGATAAAGGCAAGGCCAACCGCAAGGGCCGCGGTGATCGAAGGTGTCATCCCCATAGTGCCGAGGAGCGTAATGCGCGGCGGCCGGCGGTACCAGCGGCGTTTGCGCCGGTTGCGAGAAGTCGTTGGTCCCGCGCCCGCGGAACGCGCTAAGATCGCCACCGCAAAAGAATGACAAGACCAACCGATATGGGGACTCAAGACCGGCATGGCGACGCCCAAACTCTCCGCGCCCAGCATGTACCGGCCGGTTGTCGCTGGCGATGGCGAAGACCCGTTCGCCTTGGCCTGCGCGCAGGCCAAGGACGGCGCCGACCCGGCGACGCTGGTCTGGGCGCCGGGCGAAGACCGGATGGAGTGCGCCATTGTGCTCGGCCCGGAAGAACCGCTCGGCCCCTCGCTGCTGGTCGCCCTTGTCGCGATGGTCGGCATCGGCGACGCGCTCGGTGCGTTGGTCCCACCGACCATTCCGGTGGGATTCGCCTGGCCCGACCAAATTCTGGTCAGCGGCGCCACCGCCGGGCGCCTTCGCATCGCAAGTGCCGAGACACCGGACGACTTGGC
>CAYYBI010000167.1:0-6947 GCA_964469835.1 uncultured Rhodospirillaceae bacterium | reverse complement strand
CATAGGCGTCGAAGCCGTGCAGTGGGGCAAGATTACTCAGATCGTGGCGAGCTGGGTGGTTTCGCCCGTGCTCGGAGGCACGATCGCCTTTGTTCTGATGACCTCCATCCGGCACCTGATTCTCAACACCGACAACCCTTTCATCAGCGCTAAACGATGGGGTCCCGTGTATGTTTTCCTGGTTGGTTTCATCATCTCGCTGGTGACCCTGTTCAAGGGATTGAAGCACCTGAATCTGGAGCTGACCGTGCTGATGAGTTTTCTCGTCGCGGCGATCTTCGGCCTGGTGATGGCGGCTATCGGCTGGGCCATGATCAATCGGGTCAAGATCGACGAAAACGCCAACAGGGACTACCACTTCGCCAGCGTTGAAAAGGTCTTCGTGCCGATGATGATCTTCACCGCTTGCGGGATGGCCTTCGCACACGGCTCGAACGACGTGGCCAATGGCGTCGGGCCGCTTGCAGCGGTTTACGGGCTGGTCCAGTCGGGCGGCGAGGTCGCACAGAAGTCCGAGCTGCCGCTCTGGATCCTGCTGCTAGGCGGCTTCGGCATCGTGGTTGGGCTGGCGACCTTCGGTTACCGGGTGATGCGCACCATCGGCACCAAGATCACCGAACTGACGCCGACCCGCGGCTTCAGCGCGACCATGGCGGCTGCCGCGACAGTGGTCCTGGCTTCGCGCACCGGTATGCCCGTATCCACGACTCATATCGCGGTCGGCGCGGTGATGGGTGTCGGGCTGGCGCGCGGCATCGGCGCGCTCGATCTGCGGGTCATCGGCGGCATAGCGGTGTCCTGGATCGTCACTTTGCCAATTGGCGGCATCCTGGCGGCTCTGTTCTTCTTTACATTGAAGGGGATCTTCACCTAGCCGGAAACATCGGCGAGCAGGTTGCGGCGTTACCGCCCGGCTAGGTCCAGCCGGTTCGTGATTTCCAGAATGTCTTCGGCCGGATATTCAAGGGGGATCATTTCCCGACCGACGCGAATGAACACGGCCAGCCTGTCCCGGTTAGCGCTGTACACGATGTGATGGTTCTTGATCTCCCCGGCGTTTGTCCAGACCGTCCCGTCGAAGGACAGGGGCGTGTGAGAGACGATCAGCGGCGTTCGCTTGTCCACGCCCAACTTCTCCCTGAAGACCTTGACGTCTCTCTTGGTGTAGCCGGCCGGCCGGGTAGGGCACTTCAAACGATTCCAGGTAAGCTGCCAGGCCAATTGCGGATAGTCGCGAATATCGACAAATTTCTGTAGCGCTCCACCTGATCGCGTGGGGCCCCCATGAGCGGCTATGAAGTCGTTGGTTTTGACCACGTAGGGCAGTAACTCGAAATACCGGGCAAGGCGTTCGACGTATTTTGAGCCTCGGAGCGCTCTTGCTTTCTCCTGCAGAATGAGTCCTTGCGGCACTCCTGCCTTGCCGACACTTTCGTCCAAGGTCTCGTGGTTGCCACGGATACAGAATACCCGTTCGGGAAAGCGAATCTTGAGTTTACAGATCAGGTCCAGCATCAGAAGGGATGTGTCCATCTCCTCAAGTGCGTCGTGTTCCTGGCTATGAACCGTATCGCCGAGGAGAAGGAGCATGGCATTCCCGCTCTTCAAACCCTCTAGGTACTGGCCCTCGCTCAGGATTTTGAGCAGATTGTCGATCTCGGCGTGGAGGTCGCCGACAACTATGGGCGTCGGCTTGTCCGGAAGCTCCAACACACCGCCGGGCCGGCCGCGCGAGTCCTTTGCCCGGTAGTGCTCGTCGCTTAAAATATCGATCGCCCGATCAATCGTGTCGAGGGCTTCTTCCGGCGACAGCAACTCGATCGGGCCGCCGTAGATCTTGCGCAAGTGCTTCAGGTTCCTCAGACCGAGCGTTTTCAAACGCTCAGCTTCACCCTTGTTCTTGACGCGCGACACATAGATCTCCGACTCTTTATCCAACGGTTTAATGACAATCTGGCCGTTGTTGTTCGCCAATGTCAGGTGGCGTTTCAGCACGCTCTTCGGGAAATTGAAGATCGCGTCCAAGCGCTCGTTTGCGCGTCCGACGAGGATCTTATCGCCAGACTTTACGCGTTCGAAACCGGTAACCTCTGAGTAAAAGCGCTTCGGATCGACGAGTATCCAATCCTTGCCGCCGGATCGCGGTTTGGCCGTTATGCCGATCTCGGGACGAAGGTGCAGCTTTTGCTTGCCCAGGAGAAGTTCGACCGGGCCGTCGTCGAAGGCGATGCGAATCGGCTTGGCGATACGGAATGGCTGCGAATCCAATTCTAGGACAGCAGTTTCAACCCGCTTCGAGATTTGGCCGCGAAATTTTTCCAGCATGCTGCTCTATTTGCTCCAGTGGCGGACCTTGACGCTCCCTGGCCCGGTCTGCCCTGTATCGACAATATTCTTGGGGACTCCATCGTAGTTGTCTCTGACGTAGGTCAAAATGCCTGAACGGTGGAAGATTAGTGCTACCTCGCAATAAACCGCGACCTGCGTTTTAACCTGTTCGAGCGTGACACCTGCGTCCACGGGATGGACTTCCCGTCGCGACCGCTCGAGGCGCCATTTGAGGATTGCCTCGGGCGGCGGAATTAGGAACTCAAAGACAAATCGGTGGCGCCAATTGGTGCCAAGAAAATAGGTTTTTGCGGGCGGCAGAATAATGCGGGAGGGGTCGAGCGGCGGGGGGACCGGTGCCTCGAGCCATTCCTTGTCGAATACCGTAAGAGCCTCATCGTAGCCGACGAAGGGGAGGCCCAAATGGACCTCCCTGGGACGCAATGTCAGAGATTGGGCCCGCCACCAGTTCTTGAGCAAGAGGTCTATGTAACCCTCTTCCGGCCAGCCTCCAACCTTGTTGATGAGCCTCGTCTTGCCGCAACCGGGTGGGCCCGTTACCAGCAGCTGGCGAAACTTCATGCCGGCGGGGAAAAGAACGCCCTTGATGGATTGAAGGTCCTCGTCGGGGATCACTTCCAGCTTCAATTGTTTTTCCATGGCGCGGCAGGTGCTGAAGGGTTGGACATGGAAGTCTCAGTGAATAGTAGCGTTTGCGGGTTTTCCATTCGGTGTCTAACAGGCGTCACGAGAAACAGCAAGTCGTGCCACCGCCGGAAGGAGGGCTGCAAGAAACGGTGAGGATTCCGAACGAAATTGCCTGGGAACCATACGATAGATCCTCGGATTATCACCGGCCGTTGCCGTCACGGACCCCTCCTATTCAGTCGCTAACTCCGGAAACCACTGCCATCACGTTGCGCTGTGCTCGTATTCTGCTGCCGCCCCCTGATCCAGTGAACGAAGTTGGCCAATTATTTTTTCTTTTTATTTTTCTTCTTGTTTTTTTTCTTTTTCTTCTTGCCGCCATTTTTTTTCTTATCTTTTATCTTTTTAGCTTTAGATTTTTTCCCCATTAACTTATTCTTGACTTGCAAAGACGCGGCCATTTTCGCCGCTGCTTTCGGCCCGCCTGCCGCGGCCAATAGGTTGGTGGCCGCCGCGATCACCTCGGCGGCACGGGCCTCGCCAAAACCCGGTGCGGCGGTAACCTTGTCGATGCTGGCCTTGGCCAGTGCTGCCACGGTCCGAACGCCTTGCGCCTCGAGAGCGCTTGCCATGGTTGGTCCGATCCCTCGAACATCCGTAAGCTGCGCCTTCATCCTTGCTCTCCCCGATATGTTGATTCCGAAAAAGTTCGCATTCCCCGGTTCCCCAAATAAACCGCAGCTCGGCTGTAGTAGTCGGCGGGTAAAGAAAATCCCAATGCCGCCATTGGCAGCCAGTTTGAGCACCTCCATCTTCTCTTCTTCTTCGCCACGGGCGGTCACCATGACGAACGATATATCGCAAACAGTTTAGAATATTATGGCCCCGAAGGTTCATCCACATTGACATAGCGCAAGGGGCTGCACGCGTTTTAAACCGTTGGCCATGTCCGTAGAGGCACCAATTCGTAGAACCGTCGTGCGTCGGATTGCTAATGTGGGCCCTGGATCTTGTGAGGGAACACTGGAATAGTATGAACTTGTATTGGACTTGAGCGCGGGCGGCGTGGCGCTAGTCGACCTTGTCGCTCCGACCTTTGAAACGGTCCCGCAGCCTGTCCTCGTTAGGCGAGCCGGTCAGGATGCCTGGGAGATAGGGAGTCCTCGCTTGCCGCTTTTTCGGATCCACCACGAACGTCTTTGCCATTTGCTAACGCCCTCTCATCTCGGCGGTGCGGACGGCTGGGACTCGACCGGCTATCACAGCAACTCGCGGCAGCTATCTCCGATGCGTTGCAAGTCTTTTCACGCTTCGTTGATGGATAGTCTGCTTATTCTCCCTAGCCGGCGAAATGGGGAGACCAACTTCAGACCCCCAAGCGTAAGGCGTCTCCAATCTCATCCATCTTCTGCTTCATCGTCTGTCGACCAACCCATGGCCGTGATGACGTGTTCCTGAAGGACCTTTTCCCGCCATTTCAACTCCGCGAGCGCACTCTTGACGACGTCGCCGATGCTAACAATTCCGACCAGTTCGTCATTTTCATAAACCGGCAAGTGTCGGATGTGCTCAGACAGCATTTGCTCCATCAGCTCTTCCGTGCTGCTTTCCGGCCGGCAGGTAACCACGGAGCGGTTCATTAAATCGGCGGCGGCCTTGTTCAGGGATTCAGGACCCTCCTCGGCGATGCTGCGCACGATATCGCGTTCCGAGACAATGCCCAACAACGTGCCATCCTGATCCCTGACCAGTGCAGCGCCGATACGCTCTTGTTTGAGCGTATTCGAGATGTCGCGAATCCGGGCGCTCGGCTCGATCGCGACCACCCGGTTACCCTTTGACTGTAGAATTTGGGAAACTTGCATGAGACTCCTCCCGGGCGCGGCGCGACTTCCTTGGACTTGATGCGGTGCTTACCGAAATCTCGAGGTATCGAGATATCCTGGGTCTATCAGCGTCGACAATATCGTGCCCAAATACGCAAGGCCATGTCAGCGAATGGCGCGCCGGGCAATGGCCCGCGGTTTGAGGCGGCGCAGCCGCGTGGCCCTCGATTGCCGCTTTTCTGCAGCCGCAATCAGGTTCTGTTGGGATCCTTTGCCTTCAACGCCACGCCCGGACGGTCGACGCTGGATGTAGCTGCCGTCCGGCTCCATATCCCACGCGCAACGTTGGTCTCGCAGTTGGAAATCGAAGATCTTGCGCAGTTCTTTGCGCGATGCTGCATCCTCGATCGGCGCAACCAATTCAACGCGGCTCTCCAGGTTCCGGCGCATGAGATCGGCCGAGCCGACATAATATTCCTCATCACCGCCATTGCGGAAATAGTATATCCGCGAATGCTCCAGGAAGCGTCCAAGCACGCTGATGACCGATATGTTCTCCGACAGCTTCGGCACACCGGGGCGCAATCGGCATGTATCGCGCACGATCAGCTCGACACGCACCCCCACTTGGGAAGCGCGATACAGAGCGGCTGTGATATCGGCGTCTTCCAGGGCATTGGTCTTGAATCGGATCAGCCCTGGCGAGCTCTGCGTATGTAATTCAATCTCCCGGTCGATTTTGGCGAGCAGCATCTTCTTCAGGAACTTCGGCGCCGTCAGAAGCTTGCGGTACCGGCGCGTTGGCCTGCAGCCGCTCGTCAGGTAGTTGAACATCTCCCTCAGATCGTGGCTAATATCATCGTCGGAAGTGAGCAAACCCAGATCGGAGTACAGCCTGGCCGTTCCGGCATGGTAGTTTCCCGTGCCAATGTGGGCATAACAGCGCAAACCAGTATAATCCTGGCGCACCACCAGTATCGCTTTGGCGTGAGTCTTGAGCCCCAAGACTCCGTATGTGACGTGAATTCCCGCATCCTCCAATCGGTTCGCCCAGCGGATATTGGCCGCCTCGTCGAATCGAGCTTTAAGCTCGACGACCACGGCAACTTGCTTTCCGTTTTGTGCCGCTTCGATCAAGTATTCTAGGATTTCGGTATCAGCGGACGTTCGATAGAGCGTCATTTTGATCGCCCGCACCTTTGGATCCCGGCTTGCCTCGCGCACGAAACGTTCCACGGACGTGGCAAAGGACTCGTAAGGGAAATGCAGGAGGATCGAGCCAACGTCCCGAATTACATGGAAGATGCTTCGCGACTCTAGGAGCTTTGCGTTGGTAATCGGGTGATGGTCCGGATCGTGGAGTTCCGGTATGTCCATGCTCGCCAATTCCATCAGGTCGCACATACCGAGCAGAACATCCGATTCGAAGACGTCCGCGGATTCGCTCAAACCTATTTCCGCCGACAGCATGCCGCGGTGGAAGTTATCCATATTCTGGTTGACCTCGAGGCGCACGAACGGGGCGAATTTTCGATACCGGAGTTCGGTTTCGATCATGCTGAGGAGATCATCCGCCTTTTCTTCGTCCATCTCGGTGTTAGCATTGCGCGTAACCCGAAAGACCTCGCAGGATTCGATCTCCATCTGCGGGAACAAAAGATCGAGATTGTGCGCCATCACCTCTTCCAGTGGCACAAAGCGCTTTCCCCCGTCTATTCGCAAGAATCGCTGTACGCCGGATCCGAGTGGCACCTTGATCCTATTCATCAGCGGCTCTTCCTCGCCTCGGTAGCGTAGTGTCACCAATAAGTTGAGGGAAAGATTGGAAATAAAGGGGAAAGGATGCGCCGGATCCATGGCGAGGGGTGTGACCAGCGGCAGAATGTTGTCGAGGTAGAATTCCCGAACTTCATCGCATTGCTCTTTCGTCAGCTGGTCGTAAGCATTAATTACGATGCCCTTCTTCTCGAGGCTTTTCACCAGGTTCAGATAGACCTGGCGCATCTGTAGCTCCATCTCCTTGACAGCTTCCGCGCACTCAACGAACTGCTGTTGCGGCGTACGGCCGTCAACGCTCAATTGGTGCACGCCGGCCGCGACCAATTGCTTGAGCCCACCAACGCGTTTCATGAAGAACTCATCGAG
>CAYYBI010000166.1:0-2876 GCA_964469835.1 uncultured Rhodospirillaceae bacterium | reverse complement strand
AGGTCTGCACCTATATGTGTCCCTGGCCGCGCTTCCAATCGGCCATGCTGGATGAGGATACGTTGACCGTCACCTATGAAGAGTGGCGGGGCGAGCCGCGCGGTCACCGGAAGAAAGACCAGGACCAGAGCGGATTGGGCGACTGCGTCGCGTGCAACCAGTGTGTCGCCGTATGCCCGACCGGCATCGACATTCGCGACGGCAGCCAGCTCGAGTGTATCGGCTGCGCGCTTTGCGTCGACGCGTGCAACAGTGTCATGGCGACGCTTGGTCGGCCGCCGAATCTCATCGCCTACGATTCGATCTCACGCCAGATTAGCCGCGAACAGGGCGCGACACCTGGGTATCGCCTGATCCGGCCACGCACCCTGATCTATGCAGTGCTGATGTTGCTGATCGGCGGCGCTATTTTGTATAGCCTTTGGTCGCGTCCCAGCGTGGGGCTCAATGTCATTCGTGACCGCAATCCGTTGTTCGTTCAGCTGTCGGACGGATCGATCCGCAACGGCTTCACCGTCAAAATCCTCAATAAGCAACGGCGCCAACGCGATTTCGCGCTCGGTATGAGCGGATTGGCCGACGCTAAAGTGACCGTGGTGGGCCAGGGCGGCGCGCACCCAACCGTCTGGCTCGGCGCCGACCCGGACGCGGTGACCGCATTCCGGATATTCGTCAAGGCGCCCGCGCAAAGTCTCGATGGCAAATCCACGCCTTTCGCGTTTGTCATCCGGGAAAACGCCACCGATGAGCCGGGCGAAGCCGGCCGCCACGAAACCGTCTTTAGGGGCCCTGACAAATGACTGCCGAACAACCGGATACGAAGCGGTCGATGATTCCAATAGCCTTTTTCGCCTTCTTCGCGGTGGTTTTGTTGGCCAATGCGACAATGGTCTATTTCGCCGTGCAGAGTTGGACCGGTCTGGAGTCCAGCGGATATTACCTCAAGGGGCTGCGGTATAACGATACACTTGCCGCGGTCGCACGCCAGGAAGCACGCGGCTGGTCCGGCGAGATTTCGGTCGTCGAACTTGGCCGCCGCCGCATCGACTTCGCCGTCACCTTGCGCGACCGGAACGGCGCGGCATTGACCGGCGCACGGGCGATCGCCTCTTTCCGGCGACCCACCCATGCCGGTCATGATTTTCGTGTCGCGCTGCAACCGGTCGGCATTGGCCGGTACGGCCGGACGGTGACCTTGCCTTTGGCCGGTCAATGGCAGGTGCATGTTGATTTCGAACGCGCCGACGAAATTCACAAACTCGCCCAGCGGATTGTCGTACAATGAGCGAGACTGTCGCGATCGCTCGCACGCCCGGTGCGCCGGCGGCACCCGCCAAGCCTAACGGCGCACCGGCCGAATCGCCGATCGATATCGTGCGGCAGGACTCGGATGGCGCGCACACGGCTCATTTGATGGTGGAGGGCCTGCACTGCGCAAATTGCCAGCATCAAATCGAAACCGGACTGGCGAAAATACCCGGTGTACTCGATGGACGGGTAAACCTGACGACCCAGCGCCTGTTCCTGCGCTGGAATCCCGCGCAGACCGCGTTCGAAGAGCTGAGCCGGACGGTCGAAGGAATGGGATTCCGGCTTCTTCCGTTCGATCTCGACCGGTATGCGCAAACGTCGCCGGACCAGCAGAACTTCCTGCTGCGCGCGATGGCGGTCGCGGGCTTTGCCGCGGGCAATATCATGCTTATCTCGGTTGCGCTTTGGGCGGGCGAGGCGCAGGACATGCTGCCCGCGACACGGCGGCTGCTAACCCTGGTATCCGCGCTGATTGCCGTTCCCGCCGTCGCCTATGCGGGGCGGCCGTTCTTCGGCTCGGCACTCGCCGCGCTGCGTGGCGGCGGCATCAACATGGACGTGCCGATCGCGCTCGCTCTGTTGCTGACAACAGGACTTAGTTTCGCCGAAACCATGCGCGGCTCCGGTCATGTCTATTTCGAATCGGCCACCATGCTGCTCTTCTTCCTGTTGATCGGGCGATATCTCGATGAACGGGCGCGGGCGCGCGTGCGCTCGGCGGCGGAACGGCTGTATGCCCTCCAGGGGACGACAGCCATGATCGTCGAGCCGGGCGGTAGCCTTCGTGCGGAAAACGTGAAGAACATCGCGCTTGGAAGCCATGTGCTTGTTCGGGCCGGCGAACGGGTCCCGATTGACGGCACCGTGCTGGACGGCGCGTCGGATATCGATGCCAGCCTGATCACCGGGGAAGTCAATCCGGCCGCCGTGAAACCGGGCGCGCGCCTGTACGCGGGGATGGTGAACCTGACGGGAACGCTGACAGTACGGACCACCGCCACCGGCGACGGCACGCTGCTTGCCGAAATTCAGCGATTGCTGGAAGCCTCCGAACAGCGCCGGTCGCGCTACGTCGACCTGGCGATGCGCATCGTTCGCGTGTACGCCCCAGTCGTGCATCTGCTTGCGGCGGCGACATTTGTCGGCTGGTGGCAGTTTGGCGGCATTGCCTGGCAGGACGCCCTGGTCAATGCCGTGGCGGTTCTGATTATAACTTGTCCTTGCGCGCTGGCGTTGGCGGTCCCGGTCGTTCAAGTTGTCGCCTGCAACCGATTGTTCAAAATCGGCGTTCTCATTAAATCGCCAACCGCGCTGGAACGTCTGGCGCAGGTCGATATGATCGTCTTCGACAAGACCGGCACCTTGACGACCGGCGACCTGAAACTCGCTGCGGCGGACGACTGGAACGACTCCGATTTGGCGCTGGCGTCATCGATTGCCGCATCCAGTACGCATCCGCTCGCCCGCGCGCTCCGGTCGGCCGCGCCTGAGGCGCCCGCGGCAAAGGGGGGCGAGGAAATCCCGGGCTGTGGCTTGCAGCTCTACCGGGATGGCAAGACGATTCG
>CAYYBI010000165.1:0-2665 GCA_964469835.1 uncultured Rhodospirillaceae bacterium | reverse complement strand
GCGGCGGGCGCGCCAGCGGCGCTACGAGCTGCGCTCGAATGGTAGGGCACTCGGCGCGATCATATCGACATGGACCATGGCGGGCCGGTGCTCGGCGAAGTGAACGCGGTCGATGCCGGTGATGTGCCGGGCGATCCGGCGGATGACGGTGCCGGGAACCGCGCGGCGATCCGCGCCGCCGTCGAGGCGGTGCGCGGGGCGGGTGCGGTGCCGGTTCTTCTTGGCGGTGATGATTCTGTCCCGATACCCTTCTTCGAGGGCTTTGCCGGCGCGCCTCTGTGGGCGGTGCAGGTAGATGCCCATCTCGACTGGCGCCATGAGGTCGACGGTGTAACGCATGGTTTCTCGTCAACCATGCGCCGCGCCTCGGAGATGGCGCATGTCGAAGGTATCGTGCAAATCGGTGCGCGCGGGGTTGGCTCGGCCCGGGCGGGCGGAGTTGCTGACGCCGAAAAATGGGGTGCCTGCATCTTCCCGATGCGGCGTGTACATGCCGAAGGGCTGGAACCCGCGCTGGCCGCGATCCCCGGGGACGCGCAGGTGATACTCACAATCGATGCGGATGGCCTCGACCCGGCGCTTTGCCCGGGGGTGTTGTCGCCCGCCTTTGGCGGAATCGGTTACCAACAGGCGCTGGACCTGATCGAAGGCGTTGCCGCGAAAACCCGGATTGTTGGCGCGTGTTTCGTGGAATTTGTTCCGCGCCAGGATCCGGCCGGCTGTGGTGCCCAGGCGTTTGCACGGCTGGCTGCGAGTGTGATCAGAGCGGCCGGCCCGGCATAAAGAGGCGCGCGGCCTGTGCCGCGCGCCCTCAAGTAGACCTGTGACCATATTAGGCGCCGGCACCTTTTTCGCGCCAGCGGACCACGGCGGCAGTGATGACACCGAAGATCACATGCCCGGTCAGGGATGCCCATGTGAGCGGGATGAAGCCAAGAAAAGCGGGAAGCCCGGCGATCAGGTGCGCCATCACGTAGAGCGCGAAGATCCAGAGTCCGATGCCGAAGCCGATGCCAACGATCCACCAGGGCAGGAACGGCGTGACCGTCCGGGCAATCGGGCGGGCAACGTAGAGATAGCCGAGCGGGTAGAACACCACACCGACCACACCATGGATCAGTTCCGCCGCCAGCCGGCTCTTTAGGCCAAACACCGATAGCACGAGGCTGGCGGGCTCCAGCGGACCGCCGACCCATAGCGGCGTGATCAGGCGCGCCCAGACCTCCCACGCAACGTCGGCCGCGGCTCCGGCGAGGATCGCGGTTACCAATAGGCCGGTTGTGAGGGCGGGAAGCAGCGGCGCGCCTCGATTGAGTGCCGGGTTGATCTGTGTCGACATGTTCATTCCTCCTGTTGCGAAGACTGGGATTTAGCCTGGGTTGTGCGGGTTCGGCGTCTTGCTGAAGATTACCGGAGGAGGGTTGGCGCCCGCCAATATCGGCTGCCGATGATTTCGATAGCCAACCGCTATCGGCGACGACGCCCGGGCGGTGAGAGAGTGACCGTGAACATGCGGGCAGCAGGGCGTGAAAAGATGCTATAGTTCCACGAATTGCCCAGATCGCGCGAAAGTCATTGCCAATGGAGCTGCATCAGATCCGTTACTTTCTTGCGGTATCGCGGACCCTGAACTTCACTCAGGCTGCGGCGGAGTGCAACGTGGCGCAGCCTTCGCTGACCCGGGCAATCAAGAAGCTGGAGGCGGAACTGGGTGGTGATCTGTTCCGGCGCGAGCGGCGCAGAACGCATCTGACCGACCTGGGACGGCTGATGGGGCCGCTTCTGGCGCAATGTCACGACGGGGTCATCACGGCGAAGACGCTCGCCGACTCCTATGGCAAAGGGGACTACGCGCCGCTACGGCTTGCTCTTTCCAAGACGATCAACCTGGCGCATCTGATCGGTCCGTTCACCGAACTGACCCGCGCCCTGCCGGGGCTCGCCTTGAACTTCTTCCGAGGTAGCGGCGATCAGGTCGTGGAGCAATTGATGACTGGCGAGGCCGAACTTGGTGTCGCCGGGCCTGTCGAGAATGACGGCGAGCGTCTGGATTCCTGGCCGCTGTTCACCGAAGCCTTTTATTTGGTAACGAGCAGGGAGCACCCGCTCTCGAAGCGAAATTCAGTTGATCTTCAAACCCTTGCGGGGGAGCGGTTGCTTTCCCGGCCCTATTGCGAAATGTATGCCGCTCTGACCGAGATGCTGCGCGCGCACGGCATCGATGAGCAACCGGGCCACCAGATGGCGACGGAGGACGACCTTGTCGGGCTGTTGGATGCCAATGCGGGAATAGCAATCCTGCCGGCCAGTTCGGATCGGCACGACCATCTGAGCACAATCGACGTAGCCGGGCTCGATCTACAGCGAACGGTTTATCTCTATGCGGTTTCGGGACGGCAATGGTCCCCGGCCGCGGCCGGCCTGTTGAAGTTGATGCGGTCCGGGGTCCGGGGCGCCACCGACACATAGGGCGCAACCGGTACTATTCCGCGACACCAGCAGGTTGCAGAGCGCTCAAGATATCTTCTGCCGTCATACGTTCGCGATAGTCGGCATTGACGAAACGGGACCGTATCAGACCATCGGTGCCGACAACGAACGTGGCAGGGAGCGGCAGGAACCATCCGTCATTGCCCTGGAATTCGGCAAGATCGACGCCGATCCG
>CAYYBI010000164.1:0-30889 GCA_964469835.1 uncultured Rhodospirillaceae bacterium | reverse complement strand
CGCTGCTGGCCCCGGTGCCGCCGGCGGGATATTCGTAGCACAGGAAGAGACCGCCATCAGGCTGCGGGCCCGACACATAGACGTGATTGGCGCCGCCCTTCAGGTCGCCCACCAGCTTGTCGGGTATCGCCTGGCCGAGCGCGCCGACCATCAATCCGCACAACAGTGCGCGGCATTCCACCATACCGCCACACGGCGCGGGCAATCGGGCGTTTATGAAGCTGCCGACCGGATTGACGACGTCTAGCGGTTGAAAAGATCCATGATTTACCGGCGTGCCCGGGTCGAGAAACGATTTAACAATGCTGCCGACCGCGTTCAGCGCCATCGCCGGGCCGACATTCGTAGGCCCGTTGGTTTGCGGTGAGCAGCCGGTGAAATCGGCTGTCATGTGATCGCCCTCGACGGTCAGGGCGAGTCGGGCAACGAGCGGATCCGTATTATTACCATCACCCTCGATGTAGCCTTCCGCCCGGTAGACGCCGTCGGGAACCTCCGCAATGCAGCCGCGCATAACGAATTCCGACCGGGCGATCAACTCGTCCACCGAATCGAGCAAGGCGTTGCCGCCAAAACGTGCGAAGAGTCGGCGCAGATGTTCGGCCGCCTTTCGGCTGGTGCCGAGCATGGTGTTGAAGTCGCCCTTGCGTTCATGCGTGATCCGCATGTTATCGAAAAGAAGGTTGAGATAGGCGTCGTTCATACGGCCCTGTTCGCAAATCCGCGTCGGCGTGATCCGCATCCCTTCCTGATAAATCTCCTCCGCCCGCCCGGACAGGCTGCCGGGCGTCATGCCGCCGACATCGCCCCAATGGCAGCGGGTCGCGGCAAACAGGCCCAACCGTCCTTCATGGAACACGGGGTAGAGCATCAGGACGTCGTTGAGATGCGTACCGCCGGTATAGGGGTCGTTGTGCAGAAAGATGTCGTCTTCGTGGATGTCGTCGCCGAAACTGCGGACGACCTCTGCGGCCGAATAGGGCACGGCGAAGATATGGATCGGGTTGTCGTCGAGCGATTGCGCCACCAGGCGGCCGTCCGCGGCGACCAGGGCGCAGGAAAAGTCGTGCCCTTCGTATATGATCGACGAATAGGATGACCGGATGATGTTGGCGCGCATCTCGTTCACCACCGCCACCAGCGATTCCCGGATCAATTCAAGCTGGCCGAGATTGGTCATGGCATCCTCTTGCGGTCTGAACCGGAGCGGCGACCACGCAACCGAGCGTTCACTATCGCAAGATGGCGGTGTTTTGACCAGTTTGCGGCCCCGGCACCTCGGCTTGACGGCGGCGTGCGGTTGCCTTCCCTGGCGGCGCGCACTAACGTTTTGGAATTAAGCCTGCTGCATGTGCGGCGGGTCGGGGAGAATGGAAAGGGCGGGTCGGGGAGAATGGAAAGAATGTGCCGTGAAGACATTTAGATCAGCGCTCGCCGTTATGTTTATCGTCCTGTTGGGTGCCTGCGCCACCAGCGATACTGTCGTGCCGCCCAAGGTAAGCTTGGTGAATATTTATCCGGGTAAAAGTCTGGGATTGTTCGAACAACAATTTGTCGTGCAGCTGCGGGTGAGCAATCCAAACAATTTTGACATCCCGCTGGATGGCATTTCCTTCGATATGACCGTCAATGGTTCGCATTTCGCGACCGGCCTGTCGAACACGCGGGTTACAATTCCCCGGCTGAGCAGCGCCGTTGTGTCGGTTAACGCATCGGCGAGTTCGTTCGATTTATTTAAGCAGTTTTTGATTATCGCGGAATCCGGTTCAGCCAACTACAGGATCGTCGGCAGCGCGTTATTGCAAAGCGTGCTGCACGGCCCGGTTCCGTTCGAACGGACCGGCACCTTGAACCTGATCCCCGATGCTCGCGGACGTGACCGGCTCGCGCCGACGGACGGACGCCAAATATAGTCGATAAGCCGCGCGATGGGGTGACTGGGACTTGGCCAAAGCGGACATCCGGGGTCGTTACTTTCTGCCGCGTACCGCGCGCATGACGTAGAATATGAGCCATATCGGCAGGACCACGACGGCGCCGACCATGATATAGGACATCGCCTTGCCGAATCGGGCGACGCTCCAATTGGCCATCTCCTTCGTCAATTTTACGGTTTCCGTCAGTAAATCGCGCGGATCGAGATTGAACCAGGCGAGAAACAGGCCGACCAAAAAACAGGCGATGACCAGCTTGACGACGGTTGATCCGGTAACTTTGGGCATGGTTTTGTCAGGCTCCGGCGCGCATGCCGGTGAATTCGGGCGGCGCGCTTTCCTTGGGACGAATACGGCATAAGTATTAGCGTAGATCGCCGCGCAAATCCATTGGTCCTGCCAGCGCGCGAAGTTGGGCTGAAGACGGTTCCAGTGTCCTTGGCGCACGCCAATGTGACCGCAAAGTTGGGCGATTCGGATTGTACGGCAACCGCGATCCGCTAGGGTTGTCGTGATGAGGATGTCGTGATGACGAGCTTTTTTCAGACTTTGATGAAGCCGGATCGGGAAGATCCCGAAAACGCCGACCAGTCGGACGTCGCGCGGGCAGCCAATATTCTCATGATCGGCGAGTTCCAGTTGTTGCAGCTCGCCTATTTCGAATGGCATGGCGAGGATTTACCGACGGCGCTGATCGATCGGTTATTCACCGCGTATATGTTGCGGGCGCAGGTGCCACATTGGGCGCGGCATTACGCGCGGCACATCATCGACCAGGAGGCGCTGGGACTGATCGATCCGAACGACCCGGCCTACCATCGCTACGACTCGGACTATGTCACCCAGGTTCCCGAAGGGTTGATTAGATTCTGCAAGGTTGCCGCGGTGTTGGTTGTGTGCATCGGCGGCGCCGTTTGGATTGCTCAGTACGCGTCGGCAAAACGTCTGCCATTCCAGTTCCCGCCCTACGTCGAATCGCCGCAGGACAACCGGACCAGCCCATGATATGCCTTAGCGCATGTGGATTTGGTCCAGAAACAGATAGCGATTCCGGATGTTTGAAGGGGCGGGCGACCTAGAACCTCTGGTCAATACGGTCTTTCTCGTGGCGACCGGCTTCATCGCGGTTCACGGCATCCGGTATCGGACGCCGGAAGGCAAATCCGACTTCGTGCGCCTTCTGTTCGGCTGCATCGCCGCCGTGTTTTTCATGCTGGTGCTGTTGCAGGATGTACTGAAAGTCGTCCAGTTCGGCTGAACGCTTCACCGGTTTTCACGGCTTGTACATGCGTTCCTTCGCGTCGATCTCGGGCACCCGCATCAGCCGCTTCGCCGGCGGCTTCTGAAACTGTTCGTACAAATACTGCGCGCGCTTTCGCACCGAGGACGCTCTGGGGCTGGCATACAGGATCTTGTGGACCAGTCCCGGCCCTTCCACGGCACCTTCGTCGGTCTTGAGCGCCATAATGTAGTCGTCCAGCGCTTTCTTGTGGCGCCCCTGGCGGTCATGGACGATTCCGCGATTGGCATAGGCGCCCGCGAGCACGCCCTTGCCGTTGATGTCGTCCGGCTCCAGGCCCTGTTTCAACTTGTCGATCAGGTAGGTGAATTCGGCAATCGCTTCGGGGTAGCGTTCCGTTTGAACGAATACCAAAGCGCGGCCCATCAAGGCGCCGCGATGATCGTGTTGTTCTTTCAGGGCCGCGTCGAAATGCTGCAGCGCATCGGCGAATTCCCCGTCGCTCAGCCGGTTGGTGCCGAGTTCGGTGTCGAAATCACCGGGCGGACGGCTCATGAATCCGCGGATCAGGTCGGTGCCGATGACGACGACCAACACCATGACGATCATCAGGACAACAAACCGGCGAATTACTCGCGCATTCATGGCGCCCCCTGGAACAGGTTCGAGACGTAGATCACCGCGAAGACGAAGGACAACAGGCCTGCGGTGACGCCGGCGCGGCGTTTCAGGCGCATCCGTTCCGCCTCATCGGTCTCCATGCCAAGTTTTTTCTCGGCACGCCGTACGGTCAACACCCATATGAAATGGCGCACCGGAAAAAACAGGGCTGTCGCCAGGGCTGCCATCCAGAAATATTGGTATTGCGCAGTAAAAATTGCTGCCATCGAAACGCCGTTTATCCGGGTTTGACTCTCGCCGCGATACTATCAAGGCCAGCGGCGTGGGCAACCCGATTTCGTCTAAATATCCGCAGGCGGCCGCGCAAGAGAAAAGAGGGGAAGATTGCTCTCCCCCTCTCGAAGGTTGATGGCTGCGTTATTATTATTGGTTGACTCTAATCGGCCGCCCCACTTTGCGGGACCACATCGCCGATATCCTCGACAAGCGCCTCGACTTCGCGGTTCGGCACGGTGGACATTTCCATCTTGTAGGCCAGGAACCACATCATGAAGACGCCGATTGCCCAGAACAGGATCTGCCAGGCCCAGATCGACGGAATACCGAAGGTCCAGCCGTCGACGCCCGCATTCGGCTCGCCGAAGATCCAGTTGCCGATCACGATGCCCGGGCCGATTCCGAAGAAGAACCAGAGCAGGGTGATGCCCCATGCCACCGGGACGAGGCCGCGCTTGGACTCGGGCAGCATGGTGTGTTCGCGCAGGAAATTGTGCGACTTCATACGATGGGCCAGATCGTCGGCATTCTGCGTCATGGCCGAAACGATGGACGCTACACCGAGGTTGAAGAACATGCCCCAACCGGCGCTATGGATGGTCCACGGCCAGCGGCCCCAGGGCAGATCGAAGCCGAACGTAGCGGCGATGGTCTTGCCGAAGGGTTCGGTCATGATCACCGCGATCAACCCGCAGGCGAGGCCCCAGGTGATGCCCTGACGCGTGAACCACGGCTTGTAGCAAACCGAGATCAGCGCCGGCCACATCTGGAAGCCGAAGGCGACGGCCAGACCGCCCAGCAACACCAGGGCATCCTTGGAGAAGGTCGCCACCACCAGCGCTGCGCCGACGATCACGGCGACGCCGATCCGCCCGAATAGTTTCTGCGTGGCATGACCTGCGGTCGGGTCGATGTAGCGCTTGTACAGGTCGCGGGTGAGCATGGCGCCCGCAGTTGACATGTATGCCGCACCGGTCGATTGCATCGCCGCCAGCGCACAGACCGCCAGCAGTCCGACCAGCCAGGGGGCGGTTTCGCCCATCTGGTTGAAGTAATGCGGCACCAGTCCGCCCTGCTTGTTCGCGGTCAGATCCGGCAGCACGTTGGCGATCCCGATACCCGCCTGCGTCACCGCGCCGTTGGCGCCGAGCAGATGCGCGCCCATGCCCTGGAAAGCGGTGAAGAAGAACAGGATGAAACCGATGCCGAAGGCCGAGGCCCAGACTTGCTGCGGCGCGAACGGCTTCGGATCGGTGTTCGAGAAAGCCCACATCGAGAAGGCCGGCGCCGAATGAATGCCCATCAGGGCGAACATATAGGTCAGCACCATGATACCGGTCCAGGGGCCGCCGATCGGCGTCTCCTTACCGAGTCCCGCGGTCCATTGGATTATGCCTGGTATGGCGAAATAGGCGTTGTAATCGCCGCCGGCGAATGGAACATCCTTGGTCGTGCCCCACTTGCCGATACCCGTCGCGGCGAGTTTCGCGAAGCCGGCATTCAGCGACTCCCAGCCGCCCGCGAGGTTGAGGGCGATGAAACCGGTGATGATGATGCCGAGCGCGAGCAGAACGCATTGCAGCGTGTCGACATAGGCCACCGCACGCAGGCCGCCGGAAGCGACGTAAATCAGCACCACGGCGGACAGGATCCACATGCCGGCTTCGACAGGAATTAGATTGTCGGTCAGCACGTTGAACAGGAAGCCCGAGGCGCGAAGCTGGAGCCCGAGATAGGGGATCGAGAACAACAGGGCGACCAGCACGGTCAGGATTCGAATGGCGTCGCCGCGGAAATAATCCGCGAACATTTCGCCCGGTGTCACATAGCCGAAGCGTTTTCCCAGCATCCATTGGCGTTTCAGGAAGATGACGCCGGTGAACGGAATGGTGATCGCGTAGAACGACGCATAGGCATATTGGAACCCGTCACGATAGACCAGCCCCGGATGTCCCATGAACGTCCAGCCCGAGAACGACGTCGCCGTCGCGGCGAGCACGAACACCCACAATGAAAGGCGGCGTCCGGCGATAAAGTAATCGGAAGCTGTTTTTGCCGTCATCGCGCCCCGGACACCCCAATAAATGCAGTAGGCCCAGTACAGCGCGACGAACACAAACAGCCATATGACTTTGGCAGACATGGCTTTCTCCTCCCGTATCCCTTCGGGTCCAACCATCGGCTTGACGTGATGCGCCGATTATTCGCGGCTGGATGTTTTTTAAACTTGCACCGCATCCATGGTAGCCGACCGTTGGCCTACCTTCACAAGCGCAAAAATGTGAACATCTAACGAGCTTGCCTGCTAGTATGTGAAAATTGTGAAGTCGACTCGGTGGGAGAGCAGACCCTTGGCGAAGAGCATCTGGCTTGGAAACAAGATACGGCGGTTGCGCCGCGAGCAGGATATTGCCCAGGTGGCGCTGGCGCGGCAGCTGGGAATTTCCGCCAGTTATCTCAACATGATCGAGCGCAACCAACGTCCGGTGACGCTTCGGTTGCTGGAAAAAAGCGCGGAAGTCTTCGGTTTGAGCGCGACGACACTGGCCGAAGATGATGACGCGCGCATCCTCGCCGAGCTTACCGAACTATTCGGCGACCCGGTGTTTCGTGAAAGCATCGTGTCGCGGGACGATCTGCAGGAGATCATCAATGTCGCGCCCACGGCAGGGCAGGCGATGGTTCAGTTGTACCGGGTGTTTCGCCAGACCCGCGAAGACGTGGAGTCGCTGCGCGAGCGGATGACCGACGATAATTTTCTTTCGACGTCGGCGCATGAGCTGCGATCGGTGTTGACGCCGATCCGGTCGTTTGCGGAGATCCTGCACGACCATGACAACATCAGCAGCGGTGATCAGCGTCGGTTTGCGGGAATCCTCGTACGCGAAAGCGAGCGGCTTGCGGAAATCATCGACCGAATGCTGTCGCTGACCTCCGGTGACGCGACGATGGAGCCTGAGGGCGTACCGCCGGCGAGCGAACAGGTGCATGACATGCTGCAGGCCCAGCGCAATTACTTCCCCGAAATCGAGGAGGCGGCGCAGGCGTTGTTGCGGCAGATCGGTCTGGGGGATGCGTGCTTCCCCAGCACCCTGATCGACAGCCTTTGCGGGCATTTCGACGTCACCTTGGATGTCGTGTCTAACGGCGTATTGGCGGCGCCAGGACCGGCCGACGCAAATAAGGGCAAGGGACCCCGCGTTGTCGTTCCGGAAGCGCTGCCGGTTTCGAGTCGCGCCTTTCGGCTGGCAAAGCACATTGCGCTACATGACTATGCGACGGTGATCGAGCGCGCGATCCCGGATCGTTTGATCGTAGGGGAAACCGGCCGGGCGCTGTGCCGCGACGTCCTGGCCGGGTATTTCGCCGGCGCCTTGCTGATGCCCTATCAGGCGTTCCACGATGCAGTGCTGGCCACGCGCTACAACATCGACTCGCTGCAACATCGGTTCCAGGTCAGCTTCGAACAGGTCTGTCATCGTATGACGACGTTGCAGCGGCCCGACGCGAGCGGTGTGCCGATCCATCTCATCCGCGTGGATATCGCCGGCAATATTTCCAAACGATTTTCACTGTCCGGGATGCGGATGCCGCGCTATGGCGGCTTGTGTCCCCGGCTGAACGTTCATACCGCGTTCATGGTGCCGGGGCAGATCAGCCGGCAGGTCGCCCGGATGCCGGATGGTGCGACGTTCTTCACGGTCGCACGGTCGGTTTCGAAACCGGGATTCGGCCCGCAGGATGCAATCGGCCACTATGTCGTTGCGATCGGCTGTGACGTGACGCAGGCGGATCAATTGGCGTACAGCGATGGCATCGACCTGGAGGCGCAATCGATCGTCATGCCGGCCGGCGTTACATGCAGGTTGTGCGACCGTCTGGACTGCGCCCAGCGGGCCCATCCGCCGATCCTGCGGCCGGCAGGCGCCGAGGCCGACACCGCCGCGCCGGCGTAAATTACATTTGGAACTCTGCGCCGGCGGTACAGTGATCGCCGGCTGACCGGTGCGCCCTCGCAGGGTGTGTGGGGTGCCTGCCATGTTGCGCGGCACCCGAACTCTGCGCACAATTGGCCGGATACGGATTGCCGGCGGGCAATAGCGCGCGCCAGCAAATCCAGGCATATCGAGCGCGGGCCAACGTGCGCCTCGGAGATTAGGGGAGGTTAGGATAATGAGCCGATCGGTGCTTGTCGTCGATGACGAACCGAATATCGTCCTATCCCTTGAATTCCTTATGAAACAGTTGAAGCTTGACGTGCGGGTCGCCCGGAGTGGCGAAGAGGCGCTGGACGAAATCGGCAAGGCGAAGCCGGATCTCGTGCTGTTGGACGTTATGATGCCGAAACGGGACGGCTACAGCGTTTGCCGCGCCATCCGCGCCAATGCGGCCTGGGTCGGCATGAAGATTGTCATGCTGACTGCGAAAGGACGCGAAGAGGAACGCCAAAAAGGCCTCGAAGCAGGCGCGGACGGGTATATTATCAAGCCGTTTTCGACACGCGAAGTCACGGCGCAAGTCAAAAAATTACTGGCGCTGGACGGCCGCTGACGACGGTGGACAAAATGTTTCGCCGGCTCGGGCCACGGTTCGTCACCGGCGGATATCTTGGGAGCGGGAAGAAGGAAAAACGGTGATGGGCAACCCTGGCGCAATGGGGGAGAAGGTGCTCGCGCTTTTTGCCGTCGCGGTGTTGCTGTTCAATCCGCCGTTGCTGTCCTTGTTTAGCGTCAATGCGTCGCTATTCGGGTTTCCGGCACTTTATCTATATGTATTTGCGAGTTGGGGCGCGGTAATCGCCCTGGTCGTCTATATGGTGAACCGGCGCAAGGGGACGACCCGCCGCGATGGGGCGCCGCGCGGTCGGGACGGCGCTTAACGATGCTGCAGAATTGGGTCGTCCTGCTGGTTTCCTTCGCCTATCTCTGTCTGCTGTTTGCGATCGCGTACTACGCCGACAAACGCGCCGACGAAGGGCGCAGCATCGCGAACAATCCCTATATTTATGCCCTGTCGATTGCGGTTTACTGCACGTCTTGGACCTATTACGGCAGCGTCGGACGGGCGGCGTCGAGCGGCCTGGATTTTCTCCCAATCTACCTTGGGCCGACCCTGGTCTTCATGCTCTGGTGGTTCGTGCTCGGCAAGATCATCCGGATCACGCGGGTCAACCGCATTACGTCAATCGCCGATTTCATCTCTTCCAGGTACGGCAAGAGCACGCTGTTGAGCGGCCTGGTGACGATCATCGCCGTGGTCGGAATCATGCCGTATATCTCGCTGCAGCTTAAGGCCGTGTCGACCAGTTTCAACGTGCTGCTCAACTATCCCGAAATCGTCATGCCGACAGGCCTCGGGGATCTTCCGGTAACCCATGACACCGCCTTCTATGTCGCAGCCGTGCTGGCCGGGTTCACGATTTTATTCGGCACCCGCCATATCGATGCAAGCGAACATCACGAAGGCATGGTGGTGGCGGTTGCCTTCGAATCGGTGGTCAAATTGCTGGCATTTCTGTCGGTCGGCCTGTTTGTTACTTTCGGCCTCTATGACGGGTTTGCCGATCTTTTCGAGCGGGCGCGGGTTCTGCCCGAGTTCTCATCGCTGACGACGATCGGCACCGCCAGCAGCTATGGCCAGTGGGTCACCATGACCGTGCTGTCCATGGCGGCCATAATTTGCCTGCCGCGCCAATTTCAGGTGTGTGCGGTGGAAAGTCTCGACGAAAGCCATCTCGATAAGGCTGTTTGGTTGTTTCCGCTCTACCTGCTGACAATCAATATCTTCGTCCTGCCGATTGCGCTGGGGGGGCTGCTGATGTTTTCGGGGGGTGTCGTCGATGCGGACACTTTCGTGCTCACCGTGCCGATGGCTGATCATCAGGAGGCGTTGACACTGTTCGCCTTCATCGGCGGACTTTCGGCAGCGACCGGCATGGTGATCGTCGCGACGATCGCCCTCAGCACGATGGTCTGTAATGATTTGGTGATGCCGGTCTTGCTTCGCCTGAGGTGGCTTCGCTTGACCGAGAAGGGTGATTTGAGCGGCTTGTTGCTGGCGATACGCCGCGGCAGCATCATTTTTATCCTGCTGTTCGGGTACGGGTATTTTCGGTATATCGGCGAATCCTACACATTGGTGACAGTCGGACTGTTGTCGTTTGCGGCGGCCGCGCAATTCGGGCCGGCCATTATCGGCGGAATTTTCTGGAAAGGCGGCACACGAAAGGGCGCGCTGGTAGGGTTGTCGCTCGGCTTTGGCGTCTGGATCCACACGCTGCTTCTGCCATCGCTCGCCATCTCCGGCTGGCTTCCGCACAGTTTTATCGAATCCGGACCGTTCGGCATTAACTTACTGAAGCCTTACGAATTGCTGGGGCTCAAAGGCTTCGATAACCTGTCGCATTCCTTGTTCTGGAGTATGTTGGCGAATGTCGGTGGGTATGTCCTGGTATCGCTGGCCAGCCGGCAAACCGCCCTGGAACGAATTCAGGCCGCCCTTTTTGTCGATGTGTACCGCACGCGAAGCACGGCAAGCCGGTCACCGGTATGGCAAGGAACGGCGACGTTCTCCGACCTTTACAATCTCGTGATGCGGTTCGTCGGACGCCGGCGCGCTGATCAGGCGTATGACCAGTACAGAAAGCGCACGGGAACCAGCCTAAAAATGGTCAGCGAGGCCGACCCTGGTCTCGTGCATTTCACCGAGAGCCTTCTGGCCGGCGCCATCGGCGCCGCGTCCGCGCGGGTTATGGTGGGCACGGTGGTCAAGGGTGAGACCGCCAGTATGGACGAGGTTATGAGGGTGCTCGATGAGACCTCGCAGGTGATCGAATACAGCCACCAATTGGAAGAGAAATCGCAGGAGCTGGAAATCGCGTCGGCCGAGCTTCAGGCGGCGAACGCAAGGTTGAAGGAACTCGATCGGCTAAAAGATGATTTTTTGTCCACGGTCAGCCATGAGCTGCGAACGCCGCTGACGTCGATACGGTCGTTCAGCGAAATTCTGTACGACCGCTCGGAACTCGGCACCAAGCAGCGGAAAGAATTTCTCGGCATTATCATCAAGGAGAGTCAGCGCCTGACTCGGCTCATCAACCAGTTGCTGGATCTTGCAAAACTCGAGGCCGGCCGCGGCGAATGGCAGATTTCGGACATCGATCCCAAGGAAGTCATCGAGGAGTCCGTTGCGGCAACCGGCAGTCTTCTCTCGGAAAGCCACATGGAATTGCAGATCCGGGTCCCGGATGCATTGCGCCGCGTGCGCGCGGATCGTGACCGGTTTATTCAGGTGATGGTCAATCTGCTGTCCAATGCCGTCAAATTCTGCGATGGGGCGGAACCCAAGGTGATCATAGATGTGGAGGAAACGCTGGAGGGTCTTTTGGTGAGTGTCGAAGACAACGGTCCCGGAATTCCGCGCGGCGCCGAGCAGCGGATATTCGAAAAGTTCGAACAAGTCGATGCCAGGGCGACCAGCAAGCCGGTAAGCACCGGACTTGGCCTGCCGATTTGCCGTCAAATCGTCGAATATTTCGGCGGGCGCATCTGGGTGGAACGGACGCGTGGCGCCGGCGCGCGTTTCGTCTTCACCGTTCCCTTTGCCGCGGGCATGAGCTAGCCGATGGCCGCCTCGGCGGGGAGACGTTGATGCCACGGACGGCGGTGTTTCGCGAACTTGTTTGTGGGCATATGGCGCCGGCGCCGATCGTTGTCGCCGATGCCGACAGTTGCGGCGACGTGGTCGCCCGCATGGTCGAGGCCCAGGCTACCGCGGCGGCCGTCACCGGACCCGACGGGCGCATCTGTGGAATACTCACCGAGCACGATGTGGTGCGCCGCCTCGCATTTCGGGCCGCCGCCGAGACGCCCGTCGCCGATGTCATGTCGCGGCCGGTGATGACTGTGTCGGCGGATGATTTCCTGTATCACGCGATTGCCCGGATGCGGCGTTTCCAGCTGCATCATTTCCCGGTGGTCGACGCGGCCGGAAAGCCGGTTGGCATGCTGCATCTGGATGAAGCGCTGGCAGCGGCATCGGGCAGGCTGCTCGGACAAATCGACCGGCTGACGCAAGAAGGGACCCTGCATGGCATTCGCGAGGTTAAATCGGCGCAGATCGATCTGGCCGACGAGCTGTTTGCGGATAACGTCCCGGTGCCCGAGATCCAGGAGCTCCTGACCCACATCAATCGGGACATCCATCGGCGTATCGTCGAAAACCATTGCGAGGCCATGGCCGGGGAACGTTGGGGACCCGCGCCGGTGGCTTTCTCGTTTATCATCATGGGGTCCGGCGGACGGGGTGAAAGTTTCCTCTACCCCGACCAGGATAATGGCATCATTCTCGATGATTACCCGGATGATGCTCATAGCACGATCGATCCTTGGTTTATCGAACTGGGCTATCGGGTGACGCGGGATCTCGACGCGGTCGGATTTCCCTATTGCAAGGGCTATGTCATGGCGACCAATCCGCTGTGGCGCAAGACGGCCACGCAATGGCGTGCGCAGTTGTCCGGGTGGCTGCGGCGGCGCAGCACGGTCGCCTTGCGGCTCTCTGATATTTTCTTCGATTTTCGTGCCTGTTATGGTGCGCCCGATCTTGCCGCGGACCTGCGCGCGTATGTCACCGATGCGCTCAAATCGAGCCCCGCCTTTCTCGAGGCGCTCTATCTTGATGGCGAAGAATACGGCGTGGCGCTTGGCTGGTTCGGCCGGTTCATTACCGAAAAATCCGACCCGGATCATCTCGGCGAAATCAATTTGAAACACACGGGCACGCTCCCGCTGGTTCAGGCAACCCGTCTTCTTGCGCTGCGGACGGGCGTGTCGGAGATATCCACCACGATGCGTCTTGAGAAACTGCACAGGGCCGGCGTCATTGATTCGGACGTCCACGACTATTTGATTGCTGCATTCGGCCACATCACGCGCTTGCTCTTGCGGCAACAGATCGCCGATTTCAAGGCCGGCAAACCGACCAGCAACTATCTTCATCCGGACACGCTGAGGGCGCGCGAGCGCGATGCGCTTGTCGATTCTTTCCGGGCTATCGAGGGGCTGCGCGAGCGGTTGCGGAGCGACTTCACCGGCGACGTGTTTTGAGGTGCCGGTGATGCCCCACCGGGAATTTCACCGAATGGCGCCATAACGGCATAGGATCATGCGACAGCGATCACGGCATGGAGTATTTCTGGCATTTGGTGCGGCGGCGGCGGCGCTGGCCGGTTTGGTGCTGCTGGGTGAACTCGGCGACATTGGCGCGTTTGTGCCGAGTGCGCTGCGGATCGGCTTGGCCATCGCGCTGCTGGCGATCGGCGTTCCCTTGTTTATTTGGATGGCGATACGGATCGACCGGATCTTTACCGCCTTCAACCGGCTGCGCGGATTCATCGTCGTGATGCAGACGGATCACGTGGAAGAGCTGCCAACCGGCCTGTCGGCGACGATTCCCAAGGAGGTCCAGGATATTCTCGATGCGATTGATGCGTTGTTGACCGGCCGGCTCGCGCGGCAAAGCGCGCCGGCGCGGCAACTCGAGACGGTGATTGGCGCAATTCCGGAGGCTATCATCGTCATCAACGCCGCAGGACAAATTGGCCTGGTGAACGCCGCCGCGCAGGATCTGCTCGGTGTGGCGGCGCTCGAAACCGGCACCAGCGTGTTCGATGCGATACCCCGGCCCGCGCTGGAACAGGCGCTCGACGCGGCGACAGCTGCAGGCGCGCCGGTCGATATCGCGATCGCGGCGGTGGATGGGCGCGAGCTGCCGGTGCGGCTTGCCCTGATCGGACCGGGGCAAGGGGCGGTCCTCCTGTTCCGTGCCGGTCTGCCGACCGCTACGCGCGCGGTGCAGCATGATTTGAGCTTGCTTGCGGAGCCGCCGCCGCCGGTTGCCATTACGCGGTCGACACGGCTCGCCGATTTACCGATCTTCGTTCTCGATCTTGAAACCACCGGCCTCGATGTCGAGCGCGACGCGATCGTTTCGGTCGGCGGTGTGCGAATGGTGGGCGGGACGATCTACCATGGGCGGACGATCGATCACTTGGTCAACCCGGATCGGCCCATTCCGCCACGGTCGACCGCGATCCACGGTATCACCGATGAAATGGTGGCGGTGGCGCCCCAATTTCGGCAGTTATGGCCGGAGTTAGAAGCTCAATTGGAGTCGACGGTCATCGTTGGTCACAACATAGGCTTCGATATCGCCCATTTGCGGCGCAGCACGCGGGAGGCTGGAATTGCCTGGGAGCCGCCGCCATATCTCTGTACGTATCTCTTGGCGGGTGCCTTGCAGCCGCGCTTGCCCAGCCTCGAACTGGAGAGGCTTGCGGCGGAGTTTGGCATCACCGCGCGTGGCCGTCACACCGCGCTGGGCGATAGCCTGGTGACCGCCGATTTGTTCGCGCGACTGCTGCCGGTGCTCGAGGATCAGGGCGTCCGGACATTCGGCGACGCAATGATCTTTAGCCGCCGCCGCAAGGATATTGTAAAGCTGCAGCGGGAGTCGGGTTGGTGGATCGCGAGCGACGATTGATTGCGGTCGCCACATTGGCTATGTAACCCGCGCCTGGCCGGCCGATGCCGCGCCGCCGGCGTATTCTGAATTCTTCAAAGATCGAGGAACGACCGACGATGTCTTCGTACCAATATGTCTACGTGATGAAAAATATGACGAAGGTCTATCCCGGGAACCGGGAAGTCCTGAAAGATATCACGCTGGCATTCTTCCCTGGCGCAAAAATCGGTGTCCTTGGTCAAAACGGCGCGGGAAAATCGACGCTGTTGCGCATCATGGCCGGTATCGATCAAGAATTTAACGGGGAAGCGTGGGCCGCCGACGGTGCGACTGTCGGCATGCTGGAGCAGGAGCCCACCCTCGATCCCGACAAGACGGTCGAGGAAAACGTCCTGGAAGGCCTGGGCGAGCAGAAAGCCTTGGTCGACCGTTTCGAAGAAGTCAGCGCGAAGTTCGCCGAGGTCACCGACCCGGACGAAATGACCGCACTGATCGAAGAGCAGGCGTCGCTGCAGGAAAAAATTGATGCCGCCGGTGCCTGGGATTTAAGCCGGACGGTCGAAATAGCCATGGACGCGTTGCGCTGTCCGCCGGGCGATCGCGACGTAGTGACGCTCTCGGGCGGTGAGCGCCGCCGGGTGGCCTTGTGCCGGTTGTTGTTGAGCAAGCCGGATCTTCTGCTGCTGGACGAACCCACCAACCATCTGGATGCGGAATCGGTCGCCTGGCTGGAACGTCATATGCGGGAATACGAAGGCACCGTGGTAATGGTCACCCATGACCGCTATTTCCTGGACAATGTGACCGGATGGATCTTGGAGCTCGATCGTGGCCAGGGGATCCCGTACGAAGGGAACTACTCCGCCTGGCTGGAACAGAAGCAGAAGCGCCTCGAACACGAAAAGCGGACGGATTCGGCGCGGCTGCGCACGATTGCCCACGAACGCGAATGGATCAGCGCAAGTCCGCGGGCACGGCAAGCCAAGTCGCGCGCGCGCATCACGGCCTATGAGAAACTTCTTGCCGACAGCGCCGACCGTTCGCCCGATACGGCGCAGATCATCATTCCGGCCGGCCAGCGGCTCGGCGACCTGGTGATCGAGGCGACGGATCTTGCAAAAGGCTATGGCGACCAGCTGCTGTTCGAAAATCTCAGCTTCAAGCTGCCGCCGGGCGGCATTGTCGGGATTATCGGGCCGAATGGCGCGGGCAAAACGACCTTGCTGCGTATGATCGTCGGTGATGAGACGCCGGACAAGGGCGCCTTGCGAATCGGCGACACCGTCGAACTCGGCTATGTCGACCAGTCCCGAGATTCGCTCGCGGCCGACAAGAATGTCTGGGAAGAAATCAGCCAGGGAGAGGCGGAAATCGATCTCGGCAAGCGCAAGATGCCGAGCCGCGCCTATGTCGGTGCGTTCAACTTCCGCGGCCCCGATCAACAAAAAAAGGTCGGACAGCTCTCGGGCGGTGAACGCAACCGCGTCCATCTCGCCAAGCTGCTGCGCACCGGTGCCAACGTCCTGATACTTGACGAGCCGACCAATGATCTCGACGTGGATACCTTACGGGCGCTCGAAGAAGCGCTGCTCGAGTTTGCCGGCTGCGCCTTGGTGACCAGCCATGACCGGTGGTTCCTCGACCGCATCGCCACACATATTCTTGCTTTCGAGGGGGACAGCCGGGTCGTCTGGTTCGAAGGCAATTATGACGACTACGAGGCGGACCGCAAACGCCGGCTTGGTGCCGCCGCCGATCAGCCGCATCGGATC
The DNA here is from genome assembly GCA_964469835.1 of uncultured Rhodospirillaceae bacterium. GTDB lineage: Bacteria > Pseudomonadota > Alphaproteobacteria > UBA8366 > UBA8366 > JAOTYV01. The sequence continues at coordinate 14,522 of CAYYBI010000164.1, read as the reverse complement.
AAGTACAAACCGCTGACCCGCTGATCCGGCGGCGTTGGGAATTTCGCTTTTTTTTTACTGGCCGCTTGTTTGCTTTGAGGCCTTCACGGGCTCATTTTCCGATTCGAAGGTAATTTCCGGGATTGGCAGCGGATCGGATTCCGCGCCATTCCGGATGTCATCGCGCCTTTTTTGCGAATACAGGCTACGGATCGTGGCGTAGAAATCCAGCGACGTTTTCTCCAGTTCTTCGATCTGGCCTAGCACCTGAGAGCGCTTGTCGAGAATGGTCAGTCCGGTCTTGCTGCCTTTGTATGCCCACAGGATCGTGTCGTTGTCCGTGTGCGCGTCAAGTATCCAGCCGGTCGGTTCTCCATAGGCTTCCGCACCGGTGGCGATGCCGTCGCGAATGCTCGACGGGCCCAAAAAAGGCAGCACGAGATAGGGGCCGCTCGGCACGCCCCAAACGGCAAGGGTCTGGCCGAGATCCTCGTCATGACCCGGCGCCAGTTCCCCGGCGATGTCCATAAAGCCCAGGCCGAGGGAAACGTTGACGGTAAATCGCCCTATGGTTTGCCCGAATCGTTCGACCTCGCCCTGTAACAGGTCGTTCACTGCGACCACCGGTGCCCTAAGAGTATCGAGAATATTGTGGATCCCGACGCGAAGGAACTCCGGTACGACATTGACATAGGCACGTGTCACCGGCCGCAGCAGGTATCTATCCATGAAAAGGTTGAAGTCGAAGAATACGCGATTCATCGGCTCAAGCGGGTCGCTGATTTCGGTGTTGCTGACCGGTTCTTCGGTTTCCGTGGTTGCGCATCCGGTAATCACCAATACCGCGATAATGCAGCCAACTATCTTGAGTCGCTTGATAAGTGCCATGCCGTTCACGTCTGCCAAATCAATTCCTGATCTTAACCACGAATCGAACCTTAATCTTGTGCCGATGTTGGAGTCAAAAAAACCATATTGATCAATGCTCTCAGGATTTCGTGACGGCAACGAAACGATTCGTCCGGACCGCAGCATTAACACGCGGAATTTGGAAAGGCTATACGACGATCTCCACGAATTGTAGGCCTCGTTAACCAAAAACGGAACTTGCGGAGTTTCTGTTGCAATTTTGCTGCGGCCTGCAGTGTCAGCGGTCGGCTCGGCACAACACCAGCAGAATTCACTTTACAACATAAACATATCTTTATATATTCATGAAGCATCTGGCTGGCAAAGTTATACATCAGCCAAAAGAGGGGTGCCCATGGAGCGATTTTTGCGCGGATTGCGGTCTGCTGCGGAGCCGACACGGCTTCGGATCCTGGCATTGTGCGCCCGGGGTGACCTCACTGTGAGCGAGCTGACCACGATTCTTGGGCAAAGTCAGCCGCGGGTTTCACGGCATTTGAAATTGTTGGTGGAAGCGGGATTGCTCCAGCGATTCCGCGAAGGGACGTGGGCGTACTACGCGATCGGCGAGCGGGAACCCGAGGAACGTCTTGTGCGGGCCCTGTTAAATTTGATCCCCGCGGAAAACGGAACCCTGACGCGTGATTTGGAACGATTGGACGAAATCAAGAAGGCGCGTGCGGCAGTAGCGGGCGAATTCTTCCGGCAAAATGCAACGCAGTGGGACCGCATCCGCAAAATGTATATCAATGATCTGGAAGTCGAGCGCGCTTTGCAGGAGTTGATACGCGAATCGGATGTCCGGGATTTATTGGACGTGGGGACAGGAACCGGCCGTATTCTAGAGATATTCGGAAGATCGATAAATCGCGGCGTGGGCGTCGATCTGTCGCGCGAGATGCTGGCGATTGCGCGGGTGAATCTGGAAAAGCAGGGATTGAACAACTGTCACGTCCGGTACGGCGATATGAACCAACTGCCGTTCGGCGACGAGAAATTTGATGCCATAACCTTTCACCTCGCGCTGCACTATGCCGAAGACCCTGCGGATGCCATCCGCGAGGCGGCACGTTATCTGGAGGCGCAGGGAAGAATAATCGTTGTGGATTTCGCGCCCCATAACGAAAAAAGTCTGCAAACTGAACATGCGCATCGTTGGCTTGGTTTCGACGACGAAGAGATCGGCGAATGGTTCGCCGCGGCCGGGTTGGCGATCCGGACGATGAAACGGCTGCCAGGAAATCCATTGACGGTTTGTCTTTGGTCGGCTGAAAAACAACCGGCCGCGTCGCGGTTGAGCAGCGTACGCCAAACGGTGGAGGCCTGAACATGACGGTCGCGCCGAAAGTCAGTTTTGAGTTTTTCCCGCCGCACGACGATACGGCCGCACAGCGCCTTTGGTCGGTGCTGGAACAATTGACCCCGTTGCGGCCGCAGTTTTTCTCGGTGACCTATGGCGCGGGCGGGTCGACCCGTTCCCGGACGGACGACATCGTACGGCGCATCCATGATGATTGCTCGATACCGCCGGCGGCGCATTTGACCTGCATCGGCGCTTCGAGAGACGAAATCGATTCCCTGGCGCGGTCCTGGTGGGATGCGGGCATCCGCCAGATCGTGGCATTGCGGGGTGATCCACCCGAAGGTGCGGAGAGTTATGTACCGCACCCAAGTGGCTACGAAAATGCCGCCGCGTTGGTGCGAGGGTTGCGGAAAATCGGCGATTTCGACATTTCCGTTGCCGCATATCCCGAAAGCCATCCCGATTCGCCGTCGGTGAGCGCGGATATCGAGAATTTGAAAAGCAAGATCGACAGCGGCGCCAATCGCGCCATTACGCAGTTCTTCTTCGACAACGATGATTTTCTGCGGTTCCGTGACCGAGCGGCGGCCGCGGGCATCGCCGTTCCGCTGGTTCCGGGCATTCTGCCAATTACCAATTTTGCCAAGGTTGTGTCGTTCAGCGAGCGGTGCGGGGCGAAAGTGCCGGACCGGATGGCGGAAATTTTCGAGGGACTCGACGCCGACCCGGAGACGCGCAACCTGATCGCCGCCACGGTCGCGGTGGAGCAATGCGAAGCGCTCCAGCGGGAGGGCGTCAGGCATTTTCATTTTTACACGTTGAATCGCCCCACATTGACCAAGGCGATCTGCTGGCGGCTGGGCATTCGGCCGCAAGCCGTGGTCGCGGCCTGAAGCAGGGGAACCGTAATGGATGGTGGGGCTGTGACGGCGACACGTGACACGAGAGCAGTTCTGAACCGCCTGCTGCGCGACCGTATTCTCGTGCTGGACGGCGCTATGGGTACCATGGTGCAGGCCCATGACCTGCAGGAAGAAGACTATCGCGGCGAACGGTTTGCCGACTGGCCACAACCGCTGAAGGGTAATCACGACCTCCTCGTTCTGACGAAACCTGCGGTCATTCGCGGAGTCCACGAGGCGTTCTTGCGCGCCGGTGCCGACATCATCGAAACCAATACCTTCACATCCAACGCCGTGTCGCAGGCGGATTACGGCTTGGAAGGGCTGGTGCATGAACTCAACGCCGCCGCCGCCCGGCTTGCGCGGGACGTGGCCGATGAGGTGCAGGCAGAGACGCCGAACCGGCCGCGCTTCGTCGCCGGTGTCCTTGGCCCGACCAACCGGACGGCGTCGATGTCGGCCGATGTCAACGATCCAGGCGCGCGCGGCATAACCTTCGACGAGTTGGTCGATTTGTACCGTGTGGCGATCGAAGGGTTGGTCGAAGGCGGCGCCGATTTGTTGATGATCGAAACGATCTTCGACACGTTGAACAGCAAGGCGGCGATCTACGCCTGCCTCGAACACCGGGAAGCAAGCGGGCTGGATCTGCCGCTGATGATCTCTGCGACGATCACGGATGCGTCCGGGCGTACCCTATCGGGGCAGACGCCGGAAGCGTTCTGGAACGCCGTGGCGCACGCGCGGCCGATATCGGTCGGGCTCAACTGCGCGCTCGGCGCCGAAGATCTCCGTCCCTATATCCAGGAACTTTCCAACGTCGCCGACGTGCCGGTGAGCATTCATCCCAATGCCGGACTGCCGAACGAATTCGGAGACTATGACGACACGCCGGACTATATGGCCGAGGCGCTGGGTGAATTCGCCACCAGCGGCTTTCTCAACATCGTCGGCGGGTGTTGCGGCACGACGGAGGCGCATATCGCCGCGATTGCAGGGGCGGTGCGCAATTTGCCGCCGCGATCGCTCCCGGCACCGGAACCCTATTGCCGCTTAAGCGGTCTCGAACCGCTGACCATCGGGCCGGTAACCGGTTTCGTGAATATCGGCGAGCGGACCAATGTCGCGGGCTCCGCCCGGTTCAAGAAACTGATCCTGGAGGGCGAATACGAAGCCGCCTTGGATGTGGCCCGCCAGCAAGTCGCCAGCGGCGCGCAGGTCATCGACATCAACATGGATGACGCAATGCTCGACGCGGAAGAGGCGGTCGTCCGTTTCCTCAACCTTGTGGCCTCGGAGCCGGATATTTCGCGTGTGCCCATCATGATCGACTCGTCCAAATGGTCGGTCATCGAGGCGGGACTGAAATGTATCCAAGGCAAGGGCGTGGTTAATTCGATCAGCCTGAAAGAGGGCGATGACGCATTCATCGAGCAGGCCCGGAAAATCCTGAAATACGGGGCCGCCGTGGTTGTCATGGCGTTCGACGAAAAGGGGCAGGCCGACTCGCGCGAACGCAAATTCGAGATCTGCAAACGATCCTATGACGTGCTTACCCAGGAGGTGGGATTCCAGCCGCAAGACATCATCTTCGATCCGAATATTTTCGCGGTCGCGACCGGCATCGAAGAACACGACAATTATGCGGTCGACTACATCAATGCCACCCGCGACATCAAGCAGCATCTGCCGCATGCCTTGATCAGCGGTGGGTTGAGCAATGTTTCCTTCTCCTTTCGCGGCAATGACGGCGTGCGCGAGGCGATGCATTCCGTGTTCCTGTACCATGCGATCCAGGCCGGTATGGATATGGGCATCGTCAATGCGGGGCAGCTCACGGTCTACGCGGATATCCCCGAATCCTTCCGCGAGCGGGTCGAAGACGTAGTCCTGAATCGCCGGCCGGATGCCACGGAGCGCCTGCTCGACGTTGCCGGCTCGGTAAAGGACCGAAAAAAGGACGCGACCGAGAATCTTGTCTGGCGCGAGGGGACGGTCGAAGAACGATTGAGCCATGCGCTGGTCAAGGGGATCAACGAATTCATCGTTGCCGACACCGAAGAAGCGCGGCTGACACGCGACCGGCCAATCGAGGTGATCGAAGGGCCGTTGATGGACGGTATGGATATCGTCGGCGAGCTGTTTGGGTCGGGACAGATGTTCCTGCCCCAGGTGGTGAAGAGCGCCCGGGTCATGAAGCAGGCGGTGGCCCATCTCATCCCCTTCATCGAGGCGGAAAAGGGCGGCAAATCGCAAGCAAAGGGCAAGGTGCTCATGGCCACCGTCAAGGGCGATGTCCACGACATCGGCAAAAACATCGTCGGCGTGGTCCTGCAATGCAACAATTTCGAGGTGATCGATCTTGGCGTGATGGTGCCCTATACCAAGATCCTTGAAACCGCCCGTGCCGAGAAGGTCGACATGATCGGGTTGAGCGGTCTGATCACGCCGTCGCTCGAGGAAATGGCGACGGTTGCCGCGGAAATGACGCGTGAAGGCTTCGATATCCCATTGCTGATCGGCGGTGCCACCACGTCCAAGGTGCACACCGCGGTGAAAATCGCCCCCAACTACGGCGGTCCTACGGTTCACGTGGTCGATGCCTCGCGGGCCGTCGGCGTTGCCGGCAATCTGGTAAGCGAAACGCATAATTCGCCGTTTACACAGCAGGTGCAGGCGGAATACGACGAAATTCGCAACCGCCACGATGGTCAGCGCAGCGGCGCCAAACAGGCGACGCTGGAAGCTGCGCGCCAGGCGGGGCACCGCATCGACTGGTCGCAGGTTGTACCGCCGAAGCCCGGCTTTCTGGGGCTCAAAACGTTCCACGGCTACGACCTTGCGGAACTGGTCGATTGCATCGACTGGACGCCGTTCTTCCGAACCTGGGAACTCGCCGGCGTGTATCCCGCGCTTCTCGAAGACTCGGTGGTCGGTGAGGCAGCACGATCGTTGTTCAAGGATGCAAAAGCGATGATCGAACGCGTCGTCGCGGAAAAATGGCTCTCGGCCAATGCGGTGATCGGATGTTTCCCCGCCAATGCGGTTGGCGATGATGTCGAAATCTATACGGACGACAGCCGCACGACCGTACGGAAGACGTTTCATTTCTTGCGTCAGCAGATGTCGAAGCGTGCCGGCGGCACCAATTTCTGTCTTGCCGACTTCGTCGCGCCGAAGGAGTCCGGGGTGGCGGACTATATCGGCGGATTCGCCGTGACTACCGGGCTCGGTATCGAAGAGCGGTTGCGCGAATTCAAGGCCGACCACGACGATTACAACGATATTCTGCTGAAAGCGGTCGCCGATCGTTTCGCGGAAGCCTTTGCGGAACGGATGCATCAGCGCGTCCGCATGGAATTCTGGGGATATGCGCCGGAGGAGGTATGCTCAAATCAGGATCTGATCAAGGAGCGGTATCAGGGAATCCGCCCGGCGCCCGGCTATCCCGCCTGTCCGGATCATAGTGAAAAGACCGACTTGTTCGATTTGTTGCAGGCGGAAGAAAAAGCGTCTATTTCGCTGACCGAGAATTTCGCGATGCTGCCCGCGGCGGCGGTTTCCGGATTTTATTTCTGGCATCCGGAATCGCGCTATTTCGGCATCGGGAAGCTCGGCCGCGATCAGGTGGAGGACTACGCACGGCGCAAGGGGGTGCCGCTGTTGCAGGCGGAACGCTGGCTGGCGTCAAATCTCGCCTATGACCGGACGTCAGGAAGCGCGCCGAGCCGCGCGGCGGAGTAGCGCTCGGCATAGCGGCTGAATGGCCGTGGGCATGAGGTAGATTGGCAGCTGGCCCAGCGCGACGTAGAGCGTAAAGGTATCGCCGGCCGCCTCGCCGAGTACAACCAACAACAGAATCAGGTTCCTGCTGCCGCTGGTAACCGCCATGGCCAGACCCGCCGTGGCGCCCATCCGCCAAAAGATCGCCCCGCCGACGGCGTGCAACGTGATGCTGACGGCGAAAGCGGCGAGCACGATTGTCGCCGCCCTTACCGGATCTGCGAGAATGCGGGCGCTTACGCCATCCATGATGGCGATCGCGATAACCACCAGGAACAGGACCGTCAGGCCGTCCACTTCGCGCCGGTAGGCAGTACGCAGGCCAGCCCGGATGGTGCGGCGCAGGGCGGCCGCGACGACAAAGGGAAGGACGATAAAAATCCCGGTACGCAGTACGAAACCGGGCAAATCAATGACGATATCGACGCCCAGCAGCAAAAAAATGACCGGAGCGAGTGTGAATGGCAGGAGGAGCGTGCCGGTAACGACGGAGAATACCGCGAGTTCGGCGTTGAGGGAGAGCAGTTGGCAAAACGGTACGGACGAGATAATCGGCGCTGACGACGCGTTCAGCACGACGGCCGCCAACAGCATCGGCGCCAGGCCGAACGCCGTGCCGCCGGCCCAAATCAGGACCGGGCTGACCACCAGCAGCCATGCCACGATCGCAACGGCGAGCAGGGGGCGGCGGCCGAAGGTGAGCGCAGCGGACCAATCAAGCTGCAGGATAGCGGTGGTCAGCAACAGCACGACCAGCGGCTCCATCGCAGGCCGCACAAAAGCCGCCAAACCGGGAAACAGCAGGCCGAAAAAAATGCTGGCGCCGATGGTCGGCATGGCGAGCCTCGCCAGCAGGCGCAGTGATATGGAAATCATCGTTGAATTTGCAAAATTCATGCATCCAATATTGCCAAGCCCTCGATCCTTTCGTTAGGGTCCGGACCATGAAAATTCCCGCGCCGCTGGAACTGCACAGCGAACCCGTCCGTCCCGAATGGATCGATTACAACGGCCACATGAATGTGGCCTACTACGTGCTCGCCTTCGACAATGCGACGGATGCATTCCTCGATTACATCGGTCTGGATCACCCATACAAGGAGCAGGCGAATGTGACGACATTCGTGGCCGATATGAACGTTACCTATGTTCAGGAGGTGATGGAAGGCGATCCCCTGCGCTTTACCACTCAGCTGTTGGAGTATGACACGAAGAAATTCCGCTATATCCACAGCATGTATCATGCGGAAAAGGGATATCTCGCCGCCACCAACGAGCTGTTGTCGCTGCATATCGACCTCTCCAACCGGCGGGTCAGTGCGATGGGCCCGGCAATAATTGCACGGCTCGAGGCGGTCATGCGGTCACACGCCGCGCTGGACATTCCGCCCGTTGTGGGCCGGGTTCTCGGTGTGCGCCGGAAGCAGGATTAGCCTGTTTGTTAAGCCTTTTTTAGACTAATTCCACTACTTTTCCGCTCATTCGCAACATTCTGGGGACGGTGGTGAATTTCTTCGATGATCTAGGACAGGCGGCGCAATACGCGAATGTTGCCATAGACTTAATGGTACAGCATCATGTCCCGGCGACACCGCAAAATTTCACGGTTTGGTATAGCTACGCCAGTGACCGCGATCCTGACCTGAAAAAGGCGCTGGATGTGCTGATCTGCAATTCGCAGGAATTCAATGAGGTGCAAAACGCCGAAATCTTTGAAAAATATTTCGGAAATTTTAACGAGGGCGAAGCCATCGAGCAGACCGGCAGCCAGATGGCGCTGACGGTCGGCAAGGTCACGTCGCTGATCGAGAAGGCCACCGATGATGCCGAATTGTTCGGCAACACTCTGGAAGCAAGCGTCGGCTCGCTGAGTTCGGATAGCGACGGCGCCGACATTGGCGAGGTCGTCAAGGTGCTGGCGGCCGAGACGAAAAAGATGGTGTCGCAAAATCAGGCACTGCACCATCAACTGGAAAGCTCGTCCGCCGAGATCAAGACGCTAAAGGGAAATCTCGAAGATGTTCAAAAGGAAGCGTTGACAGACGGCCTGACTGGCATCGCCAATCGCAAGAAATTCGACATGTCCCTGCGGAGAGAGGCGATGCACGCGATGGAAAACGGTGTGCCGCTTTGTCTGATCATGAGCGACATCGATCATTTCAAGAAATTTAACGATACACACGGCCACCAGACCGGCGATCACGTGTTGCGGTTTGTCGGGGCAATGCTGACGAACTCGGTCAAGGGAAAGGATACCCCGGCGCGATATGGCGGGGAGGAATTTGGGATCATTCTGCCGCAGACCGAACTCGCGGAAGCGACGCAGATTGCCGATACCATCCGTCAGGCAATTTCGGCCAAGCGGCTGCGCAAGAAACAGAGCGGCGAGGATATCGGCTGCATCACGATTTCGATGGGTATCTCGCAATTCCGCCCCGGTGAGCCTTTGAACGCGCTCATCAAGCGCGCCGATGACGGTCTTTACCATGCCAAGCATATGGGCCGGAACCGAGTGATCGCGGAGACAGAACTGAACGCCGCCGCTGATTAAGTCCGCCGGTACCGTCCAAGTGTGGCAATTGATAATCTTGGCCGGCGCCGTCTTTCCGTATAGGTTGCCTTCACCCTCGCCCGAAGTGTCGTAGACGTGGCTAAATTCGACCTATCGCACATCCTGCGCCGTATCGGCCGTCTGACCCGCCATGAGCAGGTCATTCTCTCGATTTTGGCGGTCGTCACCGGTCTCGTCGCGGGCGGCTGCGCCATCGTTTTCCGCGAAGCTATCGCGGCCGTCCAATTTGTATCCATCGGTGAATGGGGGGAGCGCGTCTCCGGCCAAATCAGCTTGTTGCCGTGGTGGCGCATTGTTTTGACCACCACTGCCGGCGGCCTGTTGGTCGGCCTGCTGGTGAGACTGATTATGCCGTCGCATCGGCCCGAAGGCGTGGCCGATGTAATTGCCGCCGGTGCGCTGCGCAATGGCCGGATGCCGCTGCGGGCTGGCCTCGGCGCTGCCGCAATCAGCGCAATATCGCTTGGCGCGGGGGCGTCGACCGGCCGGGAAGGGCCGGTCGTGCATTTGGGCGCCAGCCTCAGCGCCTTCATCGCGGAAAAACTGCATCTTGGTCGGGCTTTGTCCCGTACGATTCTCGGGTGTGGTGTCGCCACGGCAGTTGCCGCATCGTTCAACGCGCCGATCGCCGGCGTGTTTTTCGCCCTGGAGGTCGTGCTCGGCCATTATGCGTTGAGCGCGTTCGCGCCGGTGGTCATTGCGGCGGTTACCGGCACCGTCCTCAGTCGCGTCTATTTTGGAGATTTCCCGGCATTCATCGTGCCGACCGGTGAGATCAACTCCTTTTTCGAATTTCCCGCCTTTGCGCTTCTTGGCATCGTCAGCGCCATCGTCGCGGTAATATTCATGCGGCTGATTGCCCTCACGACCTCGGTTTTTCAACAGACCAACATACCGGTCTGGCTGCGGCCGGCGATTGCTGGCTTTGCCGTCGGCATCCTCGCGCTTTTTTATCCGCAAATTCTCGGCGTCGGGTATGAGGCGACCGATATGGCGCTGAACGGCCAGTTGGTGCTGTTCACGATGCTTATTTTGATATTCGCCAAGGTGGCCGCCACCGCCATCTGCCTGGGCAGCGGCTTCGGTGGCGGCGTTTTTTCACCATCCTTGTTTCTTGGGGCGATGACCGGCGGCGCCTATGGCGTCATTGCGACTTCGGTCTTCCCGGAATTGTCGTCGGGCCATTCCGCCTACACGCTGGTGGGCATGGGGGCCGTTGCAGGCGCCGTCCTGGGAGCGCCGATATCGACCATTCTGATCGTGTTCGAATTGACCGGAAACTACGCGCTGACGGTTGCCGTCATGCTGGCGACGGTACTTGCAACCACGATAACGCGCTACCTGTTCGGCCATTCCTTCTTTACCTGGCAGCTCGAAAACCTCGGAATCAGCCTGGAGGGCGCGCGGGAGCAAAGGCTGCTGCAATCGATCGGCGTCCGCGAGATCATGCGGAAGGATCATCTTACCGTCATGCCCGGTGATAGGCTATCGACCGTGCGGGCGCAGATCATGCGCTCGCATTTCGGGACGGTCTTCGTGATCGACGAAAAAGGCGCGCTGCAAGGCACGATTACCTTGAACGACCTATCGGATGCCGCGTTCGATACCTCGCTGGATATTTTGCTGAATGCCCAGGACGTCACGCATGTGCATCCGGCCGCTCTGGCCGAATCGGACGATTTGGGCCGGGCATTCCGGCTGATGGAGGGCGAGGACGAAGATCACGTGCCCGTCGTCGAGTCGCTTGAATCGATGGTGCTCGTCGGCATCGTCCACCAGCGCGACGTAATGCATGCTCATAGCCGCGCCATCCTCTCGGTGCGCGAAGCGGCGGGCGAAGAGCGCTGACGGTTCCTGCAAATCGCATCGCATAGACGGATGCGTCGATAGGCGCCTTGCAGGCGGCGCGGCTTGGTATAGTCTTGCCGCCATGAGCGACCCACTCGATGAATTGCCGGCGGACGACGCCGTTACCGCCCCGGTGCGGACCGATGTCCGGCCGCCCTATCTGGAAGGCTTGAACGACGCGCAGCGCGCGGCGGTCGAATCGCTTGACGGCCCGGTGCTGGTGTTGGCTGGCGCCGGCACCGGCAAGACGCGCGTGCTGACAACCCGCCTCGGACATTTGTTGTTCAGCCGCCGGGCGCAGCCGTACCAATTGCTGGCAGTCACCTTCACGAATAAGGCGGCGCGTGAAATGAAGAACCGGGTCGAGGCGCTGATCGGCGGTGTCGCGGAAGGGTTGTGGCTCGGGACATTCCACTCGCTGGGTGCCCGAATCCTGCGCCGCCATGCGGAGCTTGTCGGTCTACGCAGCAATTTCACGATCCTGGATGCGGACGATCAAATCCGGTTGCTGAAGCAGATACTCGCCGCCGAGGGGGTCGATGAGAAGCGCTGGCCGGCGCGGTTGCTAATCTCGGTCATTCAACGCTGGAAGGATAAGGGGCTCACGCCGGACAAGGTTTCCGGTGCGGAGGCCGGCGATTTCGCCAATGGGCGTATTCTCAGCATCTACCGGCAATATCAGGAGCGATTGGCCGTTCAGAATGCGGCGGATTTCGGCGATCTTCTGCTGCATTGCCTGACGCTGTTCACCGAAAATCCGGATATCCTGGCGCAGTATCAAAACCTGTTTCACTATCTGCTGGTGGACGAATACCAGGACACAAATGTGGCCCAGTATTTGTGGCTGCGTCTGCTGGCGCAGAAACGCCACAACATTTGCTGCGTCGGCGACGACGATCAATCGATCTATGGCTGGCGCGGCGCCGAAGTCGGCAATATTCTGCGGTTCGAGAAGGATTTCCCCGGTGCGAAGATTATTCGACTCGAGCAAAACTATCGCTCGACACCGGAAATCCTCGGCGCCGCGTCCGGCCTGATTTCCTGCAACGAGGGACGGCTCGGCAAAACCCTGTGGACCGAGCGGAATACCGGCGAACCCTTGGTCGTTCGCGGAGTGTGGGACGGCGAGGAAGAGGCGCGAATCGTCGGCGACGAAATCGAAGCGCTCCAACGTGCCAAAGAAAGCCTCGACGAAATCGCGATCCTGGTTCGCGCGGGCTTCCAGACGCGCGAATTCGAGGAACGCTTCATAACGCTTGGTCTGCCGTACCGGGTGATCGGCGGTCCCCGGTTCTACGAGCGGGAGGAAATTCGCGACGCCATCGCGTATCTGCGCATCGTCCACCAGCAGGATGACGACCTGGCGCTCGGACGCATTATCAACAAGCCGGCGCGCGGCATCGGCAAGACGACGATCCAGGCGGTCAATGCGCTGGCCCGCGCACAGGGGGTGCCGCTCTACATTGCCGCCATAAAACTGGTCGAATCGGATGAGTTGCGGCCCGCGTCGCGGCGCAGTCTCGGCGCATTTCTGCAGGAAATAGACCGATGGCGCGGCCAATCGGAGATCATTGCCCATACCGCGCTGGCGGAAACGATCCTGGATGAATCCGGCTACACGGAATCGCTGCAAAAGAGCAAGAAGCCGGAAGCGCCCGGCAAGCTCGACAATTTGAAGGAATTGATCGTCGCCTTGGAGGAATTCGAGAATCTTGGCGGATTTCTCGAACATGTCAGCCTGGTGATGGACAATTCCGAGCGGTCCGGCGAGGAAATGGTCAGCCTGATGACCCTGCACAGCGCCAAGGGGCTGGAATTCGATACGGTTTTTCTGCCGGGTTGGGAGGAAGGCCTGTTTCCGCATCAGCGCGCCTTGGACGAAAGCGGCCAGGCCGGTTTGGAGGAAGAACGCCGCCTCGCCTATGTGGGCATTACCCGGGCGCGTAAACGCGTGGCGATTAGTTTCGCCGCCAACCGGCGGATTCACAATCTCTGGCAAAGCGCCATACCGTCCCGTTTTATCGAGGAATTGCCGCAGGCCCATGTGACGGTAAAGAGCGAAAGCGGCTTGTATGGTGGCTATGGCGAGAGTTCGGGCGCCGGCTTTGCCGAAGCCTCACCCGTCGGCGGACCCGGATGGCGGCGTTTGCAGAAAGACTCGGGCACGCGGCTGGTTTCGACCGAACCGGAGGCGTATCACGGCTCCGGTGGGGCCTTTGCGGCGGGCGACCGGTGCTTTCACCAAAAATTCGGCATGGGGAACGTGCGTGTCGTCGACGGCGATTACCTCACCATCGACTTCGATAACGCCGGCACCAAGCGGGTTGTCGCGGCATTCGTGGAAAAGACCTGACACGATGACGCCCCCAAGGTTCGCGGCATTCGGGTTGGTTCGCCCGTCCAAGGGATCGGCATGACCGGGGACTGGAAGGTCACGGTCGTGGTGCCAGGTGAGGCGGCGGCAATTTTTTCTGCCGCGCTAGAAGCGGATGCCATGGCGGTCACCGAGTTCGAGCAGGATGGCCGCGGTCCGTGGATCGTCGAGGCATACTATAACGCCATGCCCGACCGGATCGCGCTGTCCGCGACGGTATCGCTCGCCGCGGCCGCAACAGGGATCGCGGAGCCGCCCGTTCAATGCATGCCCCTGCCGGTGCGGGATTGGCTTGCCGAAAACAGAGACTCCTTCATTCCCATCCGGATCGGCCGTTTCTTCGTCCATCCGTCCCATTTCGATGGTGCGCCGCCATCGGGTGCAATTCGAATCCAAGTCGACGCGGCCAGCGCCTTCGGTTCCGGCGAGCATGCCAGCACGAAAGGTTGCCTGCGGGCACTTGACCGTTTGGCGCGCCTGGGCCGGCCAGGGCACGTTCTCGACCTTGGCTGCGGGTCGGGTATCCTCGCGGTGGCGATGGCGAAGCTGTGGCGCGGGCAGGGTCTGGCGTCCGATATCGATCCGGAAGCGGTGCGGGTCTCGCGGCGGAACCTCCGCGCAAACGGCGTTGCGGGGAATGTGCGCGTGATGTGCGCCAAGGGGTTCGCCCATTTAGCGCTGCGGCAAGGGGCGCCGTACGACCTCATCGTCGCCAATATCCTCGCCCGGCCGCTGATCGGCCTGGCACCGGAAATCGCGTTGCGCCTGACCCGGCGCGGAATTCTCATCGTGTCGGGTATCCTGGCGGAGCAGGCCCATTGGGTCGCCGGCGGCATCCTAGCTAAAAGCGGA
>CAYYBI010000163.1:0-16372 GCA_964469835.1 uncultured Rhodospirillaceae bacterium | reverse complement strand
CCAGCGGCACGGAGGCCACCTGCTTATCCGGCGCCGGCTTGGTAACGTTGGGAGCGGAACCCTTGCCAAGAGCGATATCCTTTGAAATCAGCGTGCGGTACAGATCGAAATCCACGCTGCCGGTCGCGATCAGGCTATTTTTGGACTGAAAGCGTCCGATGGCCTCGCGGGTCGACGAATCGAGCCTGCCATGGGCGGGACCGCGGTACTCACCGGCGGCCTTGAGGGCCCTTTGCGCATAGGACACGCGGCCTTCTTTGGACATCGAATCGAACCATTCGCGGGTCTCCGCAACGACATATGGGTTGGTTTGTTCGATCTTGAGACAACGCCAATAGGGCACCCGCGTGAGTTTGCCGAGAATTTCGATCGCGCTCAGCTCGATCAGTGTGCGGGTCGCCTGATGAAGGCCTTCCTGCTTGTTCATTGAGATGTTGAAGGACAGGCCGACTTTCTTGATGGTGCCGCCAATGTCGCCGGCCGCTCCGCTGCGCCGCACGACGACCGAGTTGCTGGCCGACATGCCGGCCATGATCTGCCGCGTCACCAGTTTACCGATGTTCATGTCGGTTGCGATGACGGACACGACCTGATCCTTTGAAGCGCCGAGCTCGAAATTGGGTAAGGCGAGCGAACCGCCGATAGATTCGGCAATGACGCCTTCGTCGAGCTGGGTGATCGCGCCCCGGATGTAGTAGCTCGGCACACGGAACTCATCGGTGAAGCCAACGAGTTGCTGAAGATTGGCGACGTCTTCCTGACGTTGATCGAAGTCGACGAATGCAAAGGCCTTGCTGCGCACCGACATCTTGGAAATGGCGGAAATCAACATGTCCTTCGTGCCTGCCGCGACCTTGCCAGTCGCGTCAGGGATCCCGTCACTGGTTATCACGACATTCGCGACACCGAATCGGGCGAACAAATTGTCCATGCAGCGTAGCGACTCGCTGAAATTCGTGAATGTGCGCACAACGTTTGCTTTCGGTTGACGGACGTCATAGGCGCGTTCGGGGGCACCCGTTACGCCGCAACCGGCTAGCGTCGCCAATCCGGCGACGGCGAGCAGAGATTTCAGTTTGGGGTTCATGGGTCTACCCTCTCTTCACGCCGGTTAACGCCGGCAGTTCTGGTTGATGTTGATTATATCCTTGGCAACGATAATCGTCTGGCGCGGTGGGCGTCCTCTCTTCGAGGCCGGTTGGCCGCCGACGACTTGGTTGCCGCAGCTCTTTCCCGAGCCGACCTGCCGGAACGAATCCGCACCGCGTCCACGTTCGAGCCATGACCGCGCGATAACCCGATTAACCTTTGCACGCATATCCGGTGCAAGATGCGGGCGCTTGTTGAGTTGGTCCGCGCTCGCCGGCACCGTCGTCAAGACGACGACGCTCAGCGAAAGGCCCATTAGAAGCCGATTGATGATCATTTTACACCTCTAAGTTTTGCGAATTGCGATGACAGTTTCGAAATAGTTGGATGTGTCGACATGAATTCGCTCGGATTTCGATGTGGTCTCGGTGAGGCCGCTAAGACCAGCAGACGCCAGTGCGGCCTCACCGTTCACTTATAAGAACGAAGGAATATGCGCGAGGGGGTTAACGCGATGCGGAATTTCCATGCGGACAGGGTCACCCCGACCCATCAGCGGGGCGCGGTAAGCTCCGACATATCCCAGTTACCGGTGGTCACAGTGCCAACGCCGTTGATCGATGCGTTTGGCGCATCCTCCACATGGTCTATGCGAATGTCCGCGACGCCATTGGCGTCTATTTCGGCGGTCCCAGCCTTTCCGCCAACCGCGATATTCGCGGTGCCGTTGGTAGCGATGCTGAGCGACGGCATTGCGCCATCATCGACCGAAACGGCGCCACTGCCATTGATCTCGATAGAGAGCGGTCCATCGACCCGCTCTGCATTTATCGTTCCGGCCCCTTCGATCTTGAGGGTGGCGGCATGCACCCGTCCAATTCGAGCCGTGCCTTCCATCAGCGAGAGAATGACCGGGCCCCGCGTGTCGCCAATTTCCAGGTCGCCCAGGAATCCGTCGATACCGAGCGGCAATCCCGCCGGAATCGTTAATACCAGGCGCAGCGCACTTTGCTCGGTTTGCGCGCCCGTTTGTTGACCGCCAATCACCATGTTGCTGTAGCCGCCTGGTCCGACGATGACGACGTTTCGTTCCACCTGGACACTGTTTTGAATTTGGCGCACCGGGTGTTGGTGGTGGATCCGGAGGATCTTGTTGCGTACCGCGATACGAAGCGATTTTCTCTGTCGCTTTGGCCCGGTCAATTTCAGGCGTGCGGTATTTGCTGTACCGCTTTTGACAATCAATGTGCCGCTAAATGCTTCTATTTGTACCGCTCTCGCTGCATATGTGGCGTTAAATGGCGGGTCTTCCGCTGCGCCACCGGCGCTCATGGTGCCGAGACCGAGGCAGAACGCGGTTAGAAATTTAATAAGCCCAGCTCTATTGATCATGTTCCTATTCCTGATCCTTGATTTACAAACGCCACAAGGGCCGCGCGGGGCGGCCCTTGGGTCGTCGGTCATGCTGCAATTTCTGTCGTGAGGGGCAGCATGGTGTGGATTTATCCGCTGATATTCTTGAATTCGACGCGGCGATTAACCTGCGAGTGCGGATCGTTCGGATCGTAGGGTTCGCTTTCGCCCTTGCCCACGAACTGCAAGCGTGACCCGTCGATGTTGTGCCGGCTGACGAGATAGGCCCGCACGGCGTCTGCCCGCTTTTCGGACAGGCTCTTGTTGTATGTGTCGGCGCCTTTGGCGTCGGCATGGCCTTCGATTTGAATGACCTTGTCCTTCATCAGGTCATGTTTCAGAACTTCGGCAACCCGGTCGACCGTCTTTTTGGCCTCCGGCGTGAGAACCGCGGAGTCGAAGCCAAATTCGGCCCGGAAAGCGATGGAAAGATCGCGGTTGGGATCGGCCGCGCTTGCGTCCGCAACACGTGCCGGTTTGACCTCGTCATATACGACCAGTCCGCGTGTCCGACCGAAGCTGCGCAAGGAGCGGAAGCCGGTCTTCTGCTGTTGAATTCGGCATTCAGCGGGGATTTCCCGGCTGAGGCCCCGAAAGATTTCGCAGTGGCCTGCATCCTGTGAAAGGTAGTGCGCATCCTGCGCGTGTGACGGGGTTGCGAAGGTCGACAGAGCGATCACCATGCCGGTGAGGACTCCGGAAAAACTCTTTGTGTATGCGGTCATTTAATTATCCTCGAAGTAGTGGAAGGGGTGCGAAGGATCATCGGTTCCTGGTGAGCGATATCTCGCTTCGCTTGTGTTTGAACGTGTCCGTTCACACCCCTTCCGGATTATCGATTGCTCTGGTCTGGCTGATTAGCAAGCCGGGTTGTCACCGATGGAGCCGATCGACTGACATGCCGTGGAGCGTGCGCCGGTGGCCATGTTGACGTTGTTCTTGACTGCAGTCGCGTTGGCGACGCTGCCGCCGATCCGGAGATCACCGGTGCCGTGGATCGAGCCGATGCTCTGAATGGCACGGGACTGGTAACCGGTCGCGGCATTGACGTTGTTGTTAACCGCTGTCGCGTTGGCGACGCTGCCACCGATGCGAACGCCACTCTGTCCGGGAAGGATCTGCTTCTTTACCGACTTCTTCTTCAGAACCTTCTTGCCTTTGCTCCACTTGTAGGTCGGCGAATTTTTCACGGTGGCCTGAGCCTTCACCTTGTAACCGTGCGAGTGAAAAACCTGCTTGCCGGCGGCGCTCGCATGGGTCGCACCCATAACGGCAAAGGCAGTCAGCAACAGGGCGGTTTTCGTGAACGTTTTCATTTCGAATTCCTCTCGAAGGTGTGTTTTTCGGTTATGCCAGCGTCGTGTCGTTGATCGCCGGCTCACTAGTACAAACGGGCGGTGCCGTCCGAAGGGGTTATCGGGGGCTAAAAAAAATTAAAACTTTTTGAAATTTATACAAATCAACTGGTTATGGCGGCGACGTTGCCGTTCAGCGCCGGCCCGGCTGGTCGCAGCGCGAAATTTTCCCGTGCGGCGCCGGTGCTGCGCACGGATCTATGGTGTTGCCAGGCGGTCTGGGCACCGGCCCGGGCGGCAAATAATTTTCCCTATAAGATATAGAGACAGTCTCCCAGGTCGGCCGGAGGAATCTTGCCTCGTGGGACCGGGGTAATGGTATTGTGGGTGGAGATGGTAAGTTTTTTGCGCTGGCATCTTTTTTTTCGTCTCGTTTAACCCCTCACCCGCCGGGGCATCGTTTCAATGGATGAAGGCACAGTGAATAGCACCGCCAGTGACGAGGATCTTATGACCCGTTACATGGCGGGCGACGAGCGCGCCTTCGAGGTTGTTTACCGCCGCCACCGCGAAGCCGTGCGGCGATTTTTGGCACGGCAAAGCGGTTCTGTGGCGGTTGGTCAGGAACTAGGTCAGGAGGTTTGGTTCAGAGTGATTCGTGCGGTTCAGGACAATCGGTATTCGGCGGATGGGCGCTTCAGGCCATATCTGTTCCGTATCGCGAGAAACCATCTGATCGACTGGTATCGCAAGACCGGTTCGTATCGGGAGGTGGACATCGACGATACGTCGGAAGCCGATCTGGATCACGGTATCGACGATTCGCAGCCGATCCGGAATCCGGAACAGATACTCCAGAGCCGGCAGAAGTTGGAAACCGTGCTTTCCGCCATAGACGAGCTCCCGGAGGCGCAGAAAACTGCGATCTTGATGTCTCTGGAGTCGGATATGAGTTACGAGGAAATCGCGGAGGCGACAGGAACCAATCGTGAAACGGTCAAGAGCCGGTTGCGGTATGCACGGCAGACCCTGCGTCAAACGGTGTTTACGGAATGATGGGGCGTATCGCATATAACGCCTCCACCCAAGGGTGACGAGATGAATGGCAACGAACGAGATGATGAAGTGCTGACGCCGGCGGATCAGGCGATTCGGGACCTCTACGAGGCCTCCAAGAAGCCGATCGCCTGGGATGACAGTGACGACGCCGTGCTGAACTTCGCGCGGGAGGCCGTCGCGGGCCGGACGGGCTCTGGCGCATCCGATAGTCAGGAAGGCGTTCCGGGCATGGCGGAGCCCGCCGATGATAACGTTGTCGCGTTCCCGCCCCGAAAATCCTTGATTTCGCGGGTAATCCATTCACCGGCGGTCGGTTTCTCCATGGCAGCCAGCCTGATGATCGGTGTTTTTGCCGGGCAGGGGCTGACCCCATATATGGATCTCGGCGTTTCGCCCGGGTATCGGGAAATTGTCGACGAGAACAAGAAACTGCGCGACGCGCTGACGCAGCAGCCTGCCATGCGAACCCGGTCGCTCGATCCGGGCGCCACGCCCGGCGGCGCTGTTTCGGATGTGAGTGCAATCGCCCAGGCGTTGCGTGGCTTCGATTGCTCTACCTTGACCGCGACCTTGTCCAAGGATCTGCGGATCGTCATCTCGGGCCATGTGGCGAATGACGCCGATCTTGCGCGCTTGCAAGAGCAGCTCACGCCGCTTTCAGGTCTTGGGACGATCGAAAACAAGACGATGGTGCTTAGCCGGCCGTTCTGCCAACCCTTGGAAATTCTTCAGGCGAAGGCGGTAGTAAGCCTCGATCCGCAGGCCCTGCCGACGGTCGGTCCGCACAGCCACGGCGCATTCTATCGGGAAAACGAATCATTGGTCGTGGAGGCCACGGCGACCACTTTGTTCAGCGGTTACCTCTATATCGATATGGTTCAGAAAGACGGCACCGTCGTGCATATGCGGCCGATCGCGCTCGCGCAACAGAGCAAGGTCAAGCCCGGCGAGCGGGTACTGGTTGGCCTCGAGGGGCAGAAGTTCACTGTCGCCCCGCCTTTCGGGACCGATATGCTATTGGTCATGTCCTCGCCGGAACCGCTGTTCGATGCAGCGCGGCCACAGGTCGAAGAAGCGGCAGGGTACTTTTCCGCGCTGCGCGACGCAATGGCGAAGGCCGAGGCCCGCGATAGTGGACGGCCGGTGGTCAGCAATTATTTCTTCCTTAAAACCGGCAAGTAGGAACGCCGCGGACACCCAATGAAACGCCGGCGCTAGCGCCGGCGTTTCTGTCTGATGGTGGAATACCTTGGGACTGCTGCGAAGGTGGCGGCACGAGAATTCCGAACTCCGGATTTGTCCGGACCCCGATTACCCTGATACTGTTTCAGACCGCCAGCGGCTGCACGGTCGAAGCGGATTGCGGCATTTTATCGCGCGGGATCAGAACGTTTGCGCTTGGCGACCGCAAAATTCACAAGTGTCAAAGCGCAATGCACCGGGGTCGCGCAACTTTTGGAAAGGCGTAAATTCATAGGGAGGAATGTGACGATGAAAAAAATCGGTGTTTATACCGCCCTTGCCGGAGCGGTGGCGCTGCTCTCGGCGCCGTTAAGCGTGGCCACGGCAGCGGAAATCACGCTCAAACTCGGTACCGTGTCCAACGACAAGACCTCGATGGGCCGAGCCATCGCGAACGTCCTGATGCCGAAGATCAAGGAATACTCCAAGGGGCGCATGGAAATAGCGTCGCATTGGATGGGATCGATCTGCGGCGAACAAATTTGCGGCGAGCAGGCTAAACAGGGGCTGATCGACATCGCCACCAGCTCGACGGCGAATTTCGGCAATTTCGGCACGAGTTACGCCATCGCGGACCTGCCATACATTTTCAAGGATCTTGCAAGTGCCAACAAGCTCGCCGCCGGCTGGTTCGGCAAGGCGTTGCACGCCAACGCGGCGAAGGAAACCGGATTTAAGGTATACGGCGTTTTCTCCGTGGGCGGTTTCCGTGCGCTCGGCAACAACGTCCGGCCGATCAAGGAGCCGAAGGACCTCAAGGGCGTCAAAATCCGCGTCACCAAGAGTCCGGTGGAATTCACCCTGATCAAGTCCTGGGGCGGCGTTCCCATTCCCTATGACTGGGTGCAGCTCTATCAGGGACTGCAGACCGGAGTCGTCAACGGCCAGTATGTGCAGCTCCCATGGCAGGAACTCTACAAGATGTACGAGGTGCAGCCCTATTACACCGTGATGGGCGG
Source organism: uncultured Rhodospirillaceae bacterium (assembly GCA_964469835.1). Lineage (GTDB taxonomy): Bacteria > Pseudomonadota > Alphaproteobacteria > UBA8366 > UBA8366 > JAOTYV01. The sequence goes on along the minus strand of CAYYBI010000163.1, from coordinate 9,315 downwards.
CGCCTGGGGCGCGAACGTCATCTACATGGACGAGAAGCGGGTGAAAAAACTTCCCGGCTGGGCGCAGGAAGCGCTGCAGAAAGCCATGGACGACTTCGTCCCGGCCGCGATGGGCAATGACGCCGCATGGGTCGAGGAAGGCGTCAAGAAGATCAAATCCAAGGTCAAGACCTTCTACATCCCCAACGACAAGGAGCAGGCCAAGTGGATCGCCGGCGCGGTACAGGCCTGGAAAAAGGCCAAGGGCACCTATGATGCCAAGCTCGCCCGCCGCGCCTTGAAAGAACAGGGGCTGACCGACTTCATCAAGCAGTTGGACAAGGCCGGCGCGCTTTAGGCGTTCGACTAAACCGTTCGGACGAGAAAAGGGGGGCGATGCCCCTTTTTTTTTATTGCCCAATAAAACGCCGCCCGTGCCTAACTGGAGCCGCTGCCGCTGGCCAATTGGAAATTTCCCCGCCTGAACTTGATTACATCCTCGACGAAGGCGACGAGGGCGCCGAGAAAGACCAGCCCACCGGTCAGCGGCAGAATCATCATTGGATACTTCTTTGGCAGATATCCCATCTCCCAATATTTGCCGGGATTGGTCGAGGCGACCTCGTAGCCATAGACGCAAATGACCGCGCCGAGGACGCAGATAATCAGCGTCCAAAGTTGCTGCACGGCGAACCCGAACCGGAGCGGCAGCCGGGAATACAGGAGATTCAGCGCGATGTGCTCGCGCTCCCGGACCGTCAAGGCGAGCGCGATAAACACGAGCCAGATATTGCTGAACAGGGTCATCAGATCGCCCCACACCGGCGGGTCTTCGAAGACGTAGCGCATGAACACGGTATAGACGGTGAAAACGACCATCAGGAACAGGGCCACCGCGCAAAACGCCGTCAGGAACTTTCGGACATAGAGGTCGATCTTGACCAGCAGGTTCACCATTTTCCGAACTCCTATTGCACGAAGCCCCAGGCCCTCGGCAGCCACATCGTGAAGTCGGGCACCACGACGAGCAGGAACATCAGCCCGAACAGCGCGACGAGATAGGGCAGCATCGCCACCGCGACGCTTTCCAGGCTGGCCCGGGCGATGGCCGCGGTGGTGAAGTAGCCGACCCCCAGCGGCGGCGTCACCGTGCCGATCAGGAATCCAACGACCACGATCAGGGCGGCCTGCACGTCCGGATATCCGGCGGCCACGCAGACCTTGATGAGCACGGGGCCGACCACGATGATGTTGGCGGCCGCGTCCATGATCATCCCCAGCACATAGATGAAGCTGACCAGGACGAGCGCGAAAATATACGGGTTCGCCGAATAGCTCAGTAGCCAGACTTCCAGCGCCTTGATGGCGCCGAGCGTGGTCAGCAGCCAGCTGAACGGGCCCGCGGCGGCAATGATGATGAAGACCGTCGCACTGGTCCGAAACGCCCGGATGAACGCGCCGCGGCAGTTTTCCCAGGTAATCGCCTTATAGACGAAGATACCGACGAGGAGCGCGGTCAACGCGGTGATGGCGCCCGCCTCCACCACGCCGGCGACGCCGCCGACGACGGAGCCGACCAGCACGATCGGAATGAGGAAGGCGAAGGACGCCTTGAGCGCCGAATTTCCCAGTGCCGACCAGGTGAACGGTTCCTCGCTGCGTTCGAAATTGTTGCGCACGGCCAGGATGTAGTTGATCACCATCAGCAGGGCCCCGATCATGATCCCGGGGATGATCCCGCCCGCGAACAGTGCGCCGACCGAAATGCCGCCCGCATTGGCCAGGATCACCATGGCGATGCTGGGCGGGATGATGCCGCCGATCGTCGCGCTCACCGCCGTAATGCCGGCGGAAAAGGCGGCGGGATATCCGGCGCGTTTCATCGCCGGGATCAGCAGCGAGCCGACCGTCGCCGTGTCCGCCACCACCGAGCCGTTCATACCGGCGAAGAACATGCTTACCAGGACGTTGACCTGGGCCATGCTGCCGCGCATGCGGCCGATGATGCGCCGGCTGAATTCGACCAAACGATCGGTAATCGTTGCGCTGGTCATCAATTCGCCGGTCAGCATGAAGAAGGGAATGGCGGTCAGCGGCAGGCTGTTGATCGCCTCGAACATCTGGTTGGGGATGAGGTTCAGCGGCACCGAATCGGTGACGAATACATAGACGGTGGGCAGCAGGATAAGGGTAAATCCGATTGGCGCACCAAGCAGAATCAAGACAACCAACAGCGCCAGCAGGATAATGCTTTCCATCTAGGAACGACCCCCTTCGCGCAGCCTTCTGGGGCGTTGCGACGAATTTCTGGGCTGCTTGATTCAGTTTTCGTTTCTTCTGGTTCCCCGTCCGGCCGCAAGCGACACCATTCGTCACAACCGGCAAGGGCATGCGGCTATCGATCTCCCGGAAGCAAGTCTGTTACCAGTGCCTCCAATTGTACAGACAAGTGACATTTGCGCTACCCTGTGGCCCTCCTTGCCCGGAATAGGGGATCGCGCGGCCATGAAGTTCGGCACATTTCATCTGATGGAGCGGCCCTTCTCCAAAGGCGAAGCCCAGGTGATTCACGAACATCTGGAACAGATGAAACTGGCGGACCGCGTCGGATTCGATGCGGTTTGGCTGACCGAACATCATTTCTCGTCCGTGCCCTACGTTCCCGACGTCATGGGCGAATACGGCCTCAGCACGTCGCCTTTTGCGCTTGCCTGCGCCGTGGCGCAGGTAACCGAGCGGGTGCGCATCGGCACAGCGGTAAAGGTCTTGCCGCTCGAACACCCGATCCGCACCGCCGAGGACATCACCTTTGCCGATATTTTGAGCAATGGCCGCATCGATGTCGGTGTCGGCACTGGCTACCGCAAATACGAATTCGAAGGCCTCGGCGTCGCGGTCGAGGAAAAGGTCGAGCGATTCAAGGAAGCGCTGGAGATCATGGTCGGCGCGTGGACCACCGAGGAATTTTCCTATGAGGGCAAGTTCTGGCAGGTGCCGCGTCTGACCCTGGTGCCGCGGCCGATCCAAAAGCCCCATCCGCCGGTATGGATCGCCACGCGCCTCGGTACTCGCGAGATCATCGATTTTGCAGTGACGGGCGGCTACCGGTTGCTGTCCGCCTGGGCGCCGCCCGAGGAGTTGCGTGTGGCCAGCGACCTCATTCGCGAGGTGCAGGCCGAACAGGGACGCGGTGGCGACGGCTTCGACTTTCCCTGCATTCGTCACGTCTTCGTCGCGGAAAGCGATGCGGAAGCGAAGCGTCTCGGTACCGACTATATCGAGTACTACATGAAATCGACCGCGCTGTTCCGCCCCATCGGCGAGCACGAACGCGAGCAGATGGTGTTCGGCGGCGTCGATAGCTGTATCGAAAAGCTGCGCCGGCTGCGCGCCGAGGGCGGCGTCAACTATGTGCTCTGCTGGATGAATTTCGGCGGCATGCCGCACGACATGGTCAGCCGGTCGATGCAGCTGTTCGCCGATGCGGTCATGCCGGCACTACGTGACGACGTGGCGAGCTCTGCCGCGGAATAACGCGCAAATCCAATATCGGCTGAGGCTCTGGGAGGCGGATGCAAATGAAGTTCGGCGTAATGATCCGCGGCCAATGCTGGCTCGACGACGATATGGCGGCGTATTTCCGGGACGCAATGGAACAGGCGCGGCTGGCGCAGTCGCTGGGCTTCGCGTCGATCGCCAAGGGGTCGCATTACAGTGTGCGGCCGTTGCAGGATTTGCAGCAGTTGATTTTCCTGACGCGGGTGATGACTGAAGCGCTCGACCTCCAGCTAATTGCAGGTGTGGTGCTGGTGCCGCTGCACAAGCCGCTCGACCTGGCCGAACAGCTCGCGACCATCGACGTGATGTCCGGCGGACGGCTCGTTTTCGGCGCGGGGCTGGGCTATCGCGAAGTCGAATTCAAAGCATTCGGCACGGATCAAAAGGACCGGGTCCGGCGGTTGGAAGAGAATCTGATCGCGATCAAGCGGCTGTGGACCGAGGACACGGTGGACATGGTCGGCTCGCATTTCGAGTTGGCCGGCGCGGCGTGTTCGACCAAGCCGGTGCAGCGTCCGCATCCGCCGATCTGGCTCGGCGCCAATGCCGACGTCGCGATACGACGGGCCGCCCGGCTGGGCGACTGCTGGTTCATCAATCCGCACCAGCACATGGGAACGATCGGCCGCCAGATCGACATATACAAACGGGCATTGGAAGACGTGGGCAAGCCGATGCCCGATGGCCTGCCGGCGTTGCGCGAAGTGTTCGTCGCCGACACGCGGGAACAGGCGGTCGAGCTTTGCAAGCCGTATCTCGAGGCGCGGTATCGCGTCTATCAGAGCTGGGAGCAGGACAAGGCGATGCCGGCGGACGACAACTCATTGGATCTCGATTTCGACGAACTGATCGACGGCCGCTTTATTATCGGGTCGTCGGACGAGGTGGTCGAACAAATCATCGAGCACGCACGGGTCGCCCATGTGAACCATCTGGTGATGGGGCTGCACTGGCCCGGCATGCCGCAAAACATGGCCCTCGAGGCCATGCACCGCATCGCCGAGGAGGTCATGCCGCGGGTGCGCGAAGCGCTGTAGCGCCGCGCGGCTAGACCATTTCTTGTTTAAATTGACGCAAGTGAAATGGTCTCTCTCTTTGTTTTTGGCGCAAATACGTCGTCGCGAACCGTTCCGGTTCGCTCGGGATTTGCTCTAGTCCACGCGTAATAGATCCATCAGCGCCCGCGTATTAGATAGAGTCTCAAGGTCGCCGATCATGCCGAGCGCCGTGTCGCGGCGGTCCGGCGACAGCACGCCGTCGGCGCATTCGCGGAATTTGTCGGCGATGTCGTCCCAGCTTGCCGGGTCCTCGGACCAGCCGCGCGCATAGGATCGGGCATTCTTCAGCATTCGGCCATCCTTGAGGTAAAAAGTCACGCGGGTTTCGGCCCAGTTGACCCCGTCGACGCCCCACTGTCCCCGGTGATGGGCAAAGTCGTCCGGCACCGCGACGTGCACCCGGGACATCAGCGGTTGAATGTCGCCCCGGTCGAGCCGTTCCTGGGTGTATTGCGGCAGGCCCGCGCGCCGGTCGACGACGCTGACTGCGACGCTCCACGGCAGACAGTAGCGCGCCTTGTACGGATCCTGCGCCTCTTCGTAACACGCGATGGCATGGGCCTGCGGGGTCACTTCCAGCTCGATCCGGTCGACGTCCTGCGGCTGAACGTCGTGATCGAGGACCAGGTCGAGGACGCAGTCGATGGCGGCGGCGGGAGCGGTCGAGCCGGGATGGAAGCAGACGATGGTGGTGTCTTCCGCCAGTTCCCAGCGTTCGCCGAGGTGATCGGTCATGCGCTCCAAACTGTAGTTTCCCGCGCCGCAAAAGGTTTCCGCCAGGCCGAATTTCTCGTGCCCGCCGATCGCGGTTGGCGACGGCTCGATAATGTCCGGATCCATCAGATAGCCGCCCTCGGCCAGCAGCAGGGCGAAGATGCCGTTGCGCACGCCGTGGCCGACATGAAACGCCTTGCCCATCGAGCCGACGTTCTTGCGCAGGCCGCTGGCTTCCGAGGCGGCGACCGCCATCGCCATGCGCGTTTTCAGGACGTCGAGCCCCGCGATGCGGGCGCCGGCGGCGGCGACCCCGATCGCACCGACAATGCCGTTCGGATGCCAGCCATTGTCGAGCAGCGCCGGCCGCAGTCCGCGGGCGACGCGCGACTCCACCTCGAACCCGGTGATGAACCCCTCAAGCAGGGTTCGGCCGCTGACGCCGCGCTCCTCGGCCATGGCCAGAGCGCCCGGCACCATGACCACGCTGGCATGGGTCACGCCCTTGGTATAGTCGTCGTATTCCTGCGAATGGGCGCTGGTCGCGTTGACGTATCCGGCGAGCGGCGAAGAGGTGCGGTCCGGATGGCCGATCACACTGGCCGCCGGAGTGCCGCCCATATGGCGCGCCGTTGCCAGCGCGATCCGTGTCGAGTCCTGCCGCGATCCCGCCAGGGCGATTCCCACCATGTCGAGGATGCGCAATTTCGCGGAGTCATAGGCGGCGGCGGGTATGTCTCCGCCCGGCGTTTCGATCGCCAGCCGCGCCAGGGTTTCGGTCACGCCCAAAATCTGTCTCCTGCAGTGGTCTGTGCGTACGTCAGTTGTTGGATGGGAAGGATGACAGCGCGCATACCGCTGGACAAGGCGTCGGGCCGAATCGCGGGTAACACCGGGCATTAACAAAGATTTTTGGCGGGTCCTCCGGTCCGTGCCGCGGGTAACCGTGAGTTAACCCGGCGTTGGTCTAATGGGCCAATGGATATGAGCGCCTACACCAACTGCAGCCCGCACTTCCGTGTTCACGGCATCGGCGCCAAACAACCCGACCACCGCGCATCGACCCGGATGACGATGTTCGGGAAGGAGGTTCAGGATGCCGCCTAAAAAGTACTCGCCGGACGATATTGGTGCGCTGAAAGCTGAGGCTTACGGATTGCTCGACGAGGGGGAGCCCGAACAGGCTCTTGAAATTGGCCGTCGCCTGGAAAAGCTGCTGTGCTCGGATGGCTTCGAAATTCAGGGGCTCTCCTACCAGGAATTGGACGAGAATGTGAAGGCGATTGGAGCTTTGCGCCGCGGCACCGAGCGCGCACCGGATGATTGGCATCTGTGGCAATTGCTCGGCAGCTGTCTTTCGGACGACGAGCAATACGATGAGGCGTTGAAGGCCTACGACGTAGCGCTCGACTTGCCGGAATCGGACCGGGTTTTAGTAGGGTACAATCGGTCCATTCTGTTCTGGCGTATGGAAAATTTGGACAAGGCGAATGCCACGCTCGTGGAATTGCTGGGCGACGCGGAATTTACGGATGCGGTGCCGGAACTGCAGGCGAATATTCGGGCGGCGCGGATGGGGTTGTTGAACGAATTGGGGCGCGCCGAAGAAGCTGTCGCTTTTTTCGAAACCCTGCCGGACCTCGACGAGTGGTCCGAGCCTCTCGCGGAGGTGGCGCGGCTCGATGCCAAATACGCGATCGCGCTTTGGAATGACGATCGGGTTGACGACGCTCACAAGGCGCTGGCGCGCGCCATCCGGCAGGACAAAACCAATCCCGACGCCCAGTGGTTGAAGCGGGAGATGCTCGCGCGCGATTTGCCTGGCGGCAAGTACGCGTTTGATCTCCGGATTCGCGGACCGTGGCTTGCCGACGCCTTTCCCGGGACGGATCCGGCGGGAGGGTTCTACACGAAATATCAGGTCGTCGCCGACGATCCGGAGCAGGCACTGAATTTTGCGCGCGACTTCGAGCCGCCGCAAATTCGCCATGTGCTGGAAATCGAAGATGTCGTGGAAAACGGGCACTGCGACGACCCGAAGGGCGTCTACTGGACCTCCGCCTATAATTTTTACCCGGAGGAGTAGGGCGCGCGCTCGCGCCTCGTCTACCCCCGCGGCTTCAGCCCGGCGGCATCCGCCATCAGTTGCACCGCCTCGTCCTGGCGGGTGCGGATGGTGAGGCCGGTCAGTTCCGAATCGCGCCACGGCTTGAAGCGTTCCTTGATGCGCGCCGGCGGGCCGATCAGCGTCTTCATGTCGATCCATTCGTCGGGCACGGCGGCGACCGCCTCGTCCTTGCGCCCGGCGAGGTAAAGATCCTGGATGCGCTCGGCAGACTCGCCGAAGCCGCGGCGGATCATCATGTTCTTGTGGAAGTTCAGGTTCTGGTGGCCCATGCCGCCGATATAGAGCGCCTCGCGCGGTTTGAGCCGGTCGAGCGCCGCCTGCACGTCGTCGTCGATTTCGACCTGCACCAGCCCCTGGATCTCGAAATTGCGGAAGCCCTTGCCGCCGCCGGCGCGGGCGAAGCCCTGCTCCAGCCACGGCCGGTATTCTTCGAAGCTGCCCGGCACGAAGCCCAGCGGAAGCCAGCCGTCGGCGACCTCGGCGGTGAGCCGCACCGTCGCCTCGTTGCCGCTGCCGATATAGATCGGAATATCCGGGTCCATGTGCAGGATCGGCTTCAGAGGCTTGCCGACGCCGAGCGCGCCGTCGCCGGTAAACGGCAGCTCGATCTGCTTGCCGTCATGGGCGACCGGGGCTTTGCGCTCGAACACCTGCCGCATGATCGCGACGTAATCCTTCAGCCAGTAATAGGGCCGGCCCCAGGGCCGTCCGAACCAGCCCTCGACGATCTGCGGCCCGGACACGCCGAGCCCGGCGATGAAGCGCCCGCCGCCGGCCAACGCGTCGATGGTGCCGGCGGCCATGGCGGCGCTTGTCGGGGTGCGCGCCGCGACCTGCATGATCGCGGTGCCGAGCTTGATGTTCCTGGTGACGGCGGCGAGATAGGCGAGCACGGCCATCGGATCGCTGCCGTAGGTCTCGCCGGTCCACACCGAATCGTAGCCCAGCCGCTCCGCCATCAGCACCTGTTCGACCGGAACTTCCGGTGCGGTCACGGCGTACCCTATCGCCAAGCCAAGTTTCATTGCGGTTTCTCCAACTGGTTGCAGGATGTGACGACCGCCCTATTGCGCTTTCGGTCGTGCGCGGAGGTCGGCGGCGAGCTTGGCGGCGCGCGCGGCTTGCTCCAACGCCATATGCGACGACATGCCCGTGTAGTCGGTCGGATCGAGCAGCGCTTCGACCTGTTCGGGCGTCAGGTGTTTTTTCACCATTGCGTTCGCCGCCAGGTGCTCCTTGAAGGATTTGTCGCCGGTCGCGGTATCCTGCGCCGCGTCGTAGATCACGTCATGGGCTTCCTGCCGGCCGATATGCGCGCCGAGCGACAGCATCAGCGCTTCGGCCATGATCAGCCCGCCGCTGAGATCGAGGTTGCGCCGCATGCGGTCGGGGAAGACCTGCATCCCTTCCATCAGCATGCGGATGCGCTCGAGGATATCGCCGGTCTCGCCGCACGCGGTGTGCAGCGCCTGGTTCATCATCAGGTCGCGTCCGCGGTCCGCCTCGTGTTCGGTTTCCATCGCTTCGAGCGCCAGCGGCACCAGTGCGCGGACATGGGCGGCGGACGCCATGATGTCCTGCGACAGTTTCGGGTTGCGTTTCTGCGGCATCGTGCTGCTGCCGACGGTGCCGGCCGGCACCGGCTCCTCGACCTCCTTGAATTCCTCCTTCATCAGGGTATAGACCTCGCGCGCGATCTTGCTGCTGGTGCCGGCGATCAGGCCGAGCAGGGTCACGTACTCCGCCAGGTGATCGCCGATCGTGCGCGCGGGCACGGCCATCGGCGTCATGCCGAGATGGGCTGCCATGCGCTTCTGGATTTCCGGACCCTGTTCGTCGAAGGACGCCATGGTGCCGGCGCCGCCGCCCAGCATGGCC
>CAYYBI010000162.1:0-3106 GCA_964469835.1 uncultured Rhodospirillaceae bacterium | reverse complement strand
ACGCCGGCGTCGCTGGCGCGTTTCAGCATCGACCTCGGCGAGGACGTGCACGAGGCAACCATGGGCGACGAAGGATATGACCTGATGCCGGGCGCCCGCCGGTTCGATGTGGGCAATTACAATTACCCGGCGGCGGTGGCGGTCGAGCCGTCGCTCGATCTGTTCCTCGAAATCGGGCCGGCGCGGATCGAGCAGTATGTGTGCGGGCTGGCACAACGATTCGCGGGCGGTTTGCATCAGCTTGGCTTGCCGGTCTCGGGCGGCCCGCCGGGCCCGCATCTGGCGCATACGGTGACGGTCGGCAGTTTCGCCGCAAACCAGAACGATGCGATCGACGACGCGGCACTGGAATCACTGTACGCCCACCTTACGGATAACGGCGTCGTCCTGTCGATCCGCCGCGGCATGCTGCGGTTCGCGCTGCATCTCTATAACAACGAGGCCGATGTCGATCGCGTGCTCGATCTCACCCGAAGCTGGCTGGCCAGCCGGTAGCGCCCGTTACCGCGCGCTGCCCGAATAGGGCGATACGTCGCGGGCGTCCTGCAGCACGTGCAGCATGGCTGGGCCGTCGACCGCCATCATCTCCTCAAGTGCGCCGGCGAATTCCTCGGTCTTGGCCACTTTCCAGCTCGGCATGCCGAAGCCGCGGCCGAGGGCCGCAAAATCCGGACTCTGCAGCCTTGTGCCGAAATCCCATCCGTCGAACCGCTTGTTCTGGTGAACCAGGATCGAGCCCCAGCAACTGTTGTCACAGACGATAATTTTGACCGGCAGTTTTTCCTGGACGATCACGGCGCACTCGTTGCCGGTCATCAGAAATCCGCCATCGCCGACCCAGACGAATACCGGTGCGTCGGGATTGGCGACCTGGGCGCCGATGCCGCCGGGCACGCCGTATCCCATCGCGCCGCTGACCGGCGAGAGCTCCGTGTCCGGGCTGTTGAAACGGTAATACCGGGTAATCCAGCGGCCGAAGGTACCGGCATCCGACACCATGATCGAATTCTTCGGCACCGCCGCGTTGAACTGGCTGATCACCTTGGCCATGTCGATGTCGCCCTGTACCTTGATCTCGCCGGGCTTGGCGAAGTCCACCTCGGCCTTGTGCACCTCATCGCGCCACGCCAGGCGTTCCTTCGGCGGCTTTTGCGACAGCGCGGACGCGATCGCGCGCATCGCCGGAACCGAATGCGATCCCAGCGCCGCGTCCGCCGACCATTGTGAGAAAGCCGACGGGTCCGGATAGATCATGACCAGTTTCTGGTCGGCGCGGGGCATCAGGTAGCCATCGGTGGTGACGCTGTCCAGGCGGCTGCCGACGGCAATGATCAAATCGGCTTGTTCGATGGCTTTTTCCTGAAAGGGCAGGCGGTTGATCGACAGATGGCCGAAATGCCCGGCGTGATCGGCGCGGATCGCATCCTGCTGCCGGTAGGCGGTGAGCACGCCGGCGCCGGTCGCATCGGCGAATTTCTCGAGCTCGTCCGAGGCGCGCTCGAAGCCGATCATCTCGCCGGCAATGATAATCGGGCGTTTCGCGGCGTCGATCAGCTGCGCGGCCGATTGCACTGCGTCGGGGTCGGCGCCCAGCCGGACCGGCGCCGGCGCTTTCGAAATCGGCGGTTCGCCGGTCTCGCCGTCGAGTATGTCCATGGAGATCGAGACGACCACCGGTCCGGGCCGCCCGCTGACCGACAAATCCAAGGCGCGGCCGACCACGTCGGCGAGTTCGTTGAAGGAATTGACGTCGAAGACCGCCTTGGCGATCGGCGCGAACATCAGATGGTAGTTCACTTCCTGGAACGCCTCGCGGCCTTTGATGGCGCGCGGAATGTTGGTGATGAAGAGCACCAGCGGACGGGACGCCTGCATCGCGGTGTGGATACCGATCGTCGCGTTAGAGGCGCCGGGCGCGCGGCTGCAAATGACGCAGGCGGGTTTCTTGCGAATGGCGGAATACGCATCCGCCGCGAAGCCTGCGGCGGATTCAAGACGCGTCGCCACGGATCGGATTTTGTTCTGATTGCGGCTCAGCGCCTCCAGGATCGTCGTATTGGTTCCGCCGGGCACGAAAAATACCGTGTCCACATCCCGCGACAGCATGGTTTCGACCACGACTTCGCCACCGTTCATTGCGCATTCTCCCTGAAAGGACGTTAAGTGTTAGCTACCAGAAAGCCGGATGCATATCGCCATCCTGACGGGACGGCGCGCTATGCTATTGTCACCATCAGTGATACCGAAAAACCGAACCGAGCACAAAGATGATCAATGAAGAGGCAGGCGCCCGGCGCGCTGTTGGTAATGGCAATAGCAATGGTGGCATCGGTCAATCGGTACCCCGGCGTGAGGATCGTGCCTTGTTGTCCGGGCGCGGCCAGTTCATCGATGATTTGAATTTGCCGGATCAGCTGCACGCCTGTTTTCTTCGATCGCCGCATGCCCATGCGCGCATCCGGAAGATTGATACCGGAGCGGCGATGTCAGCTTCGGGCGTCGCGGCGGTCCTGACGGGGGCCGATCTCGCTGCCGATGGCGCAGGGCTTCTGCAAGCGCCGGCGTCGCCGCTCAATCGCGACGGTTCGCCGATTCGCAATCCCGCGCAGCAGGCGATCACATCGGAGAAGGCGCGGCATGTCGGCGATGCAGTGGCGATGGTGCTGGCCGATACGCCCGATAATGCGCAGGCGGGGGCGGACCTCGTCGATGTGGATTACGAAATCCTGCCCAGCGTCACCGCTGCGACCGATGCGCTGCAGCCCGGGGCGCCGCATGTGTGGGAGGAGTTTTCGTCGAATGTCGCATTGGACTGGGAAACCGGTGACCGGGCCGCGGTCGATGCGGCATTCGCCGCGGCGCGGCATGTCGTCCGGCTGGACCTCGTCAACAACCGCATCGTGGTGGCGGCGCTCGAGCCGCGCGGGGCGCTGGCCGAATACGATCCGGCGTTGGACCGCTACACGCTGTATACGCCGACCGGCGGTGGTACGCAGATCCAGATGGGCCTGGCGAACAAGGGATTGAATGTTTCACCGGCCGCCATTCGTGTGGTCACCCCGGATGTCGGCGGCGGTTTCGGAATCAAGAACGATATCTATCCGGA
>CAYYBI010000161.1:0-18511 GCA_964469835.1 uncultured Rhodospirillaceae bacterium | reverse complement strand
CGCGTCCGCGCCTTTGACGGCGTCCTCCGGCGTGTCCGCCGGCGCCACGTCGAGGGCAAGTTTTTCACTCCAGTCGCGGCAGAAGGCGTCGCGGTTGTCACGGTTGGGACTGAAACAGCGCACCTTCTCGACCGGGCGCACCGCCGCAATGGCCATCACTTGCGCGCCGGCCTGCCAGCCGGATCCGATCAGGCCGACCGTGCGCGTATCCGCCCGGGCGAGGAATTTCGCGCCGAGGCCGCTGGTCGCGCCGACGCGCAACCGCTGCATCACCCCGTCGGGGAAAATGGCCAGCGGTTCGCCCGTGTCGGTGCTGAACAGCAGCACCAGCCCGACCCAGCGTTTGTTGGGCGCCGCCGGCACCTTGACCCGGCGCTTCACGCCGCCGACCTCCGGAAAGGTGATGATGTCGGAATTGATGCGCACCGCGCCGGTGCCGAACTTCGGCGCGATCCCGTCGGCGGATTTGAGGCCGTAAATCGCGCCCGGCATTTTGGTCGGCGCCAGGCTGTCGCTGCGCGGCCGCACCACGCCGCGCCCGGCCGCCAGCTCCGCATAGGCGTCTTCGAGCACGGCGATGCAGTCGGGCATGGTGAGCAGCGTTTCAATGTCCGCGTTCGAGAGGATCAACGTCATAGTGGTGTCTCGGTGTATCTCGCCGATATCAGGCAACTCGCTGGATCGTGTCATGATCCGTGCGCGGGGTCGAGGTTTGCGCCGCCGCTCGCGCACCGGGGCAGCATTCTGTTAAACTATTCGGTGTTGGAGCACTGACAAATTCTGGAGATTGAAAAAACAACGCCCTATCAAGTGGAGGCACCCATGGCCCTGATCGAGAAAACCGTTACCGTCACCACGAAGCACGGCAAGATGCCGGCCTTCGCCGCCTGTCCGGAGGCGCCGGGCGATTACCCGGCGATCATTTTCTACATGGACGCGCCCGGGTTCCGTGAGGAGCTGTGCAACATGGCGCGGCGAATCGCCAAGCACGGCTATTTCTGCCTGTTGCCCGATATGTACTATCGCCTCGGCACGATCCGCTTCGATCTACCGCGCCGGAACGAGGTGATGTCGGCGGTCGTCACCGCGTCGATGAACCATCTGACCAACGCGGACGTGACCGACGACACCGCCGGCATGCTCGCCTTCCTCGAAGCACAGGACAAGGTCAGGCCGGGGCCGGTCGGCTGTGTCGGCCATTGCATGAGCGGCCGCTACATCACCACCGTTGCTGCGCGCTTTCCGCACAAATTCGCCGCATCGGCGTCGCTCTACGGCGTCGGCATCGTCACCGACGCGGAGGACTCGCCGCATCTGCTGTTGGATAAGGTCAAGGGCGAACTGTATTACGGCTTCGCCGAGACCGACCATACGGTGCCGGATCATGTCATCCCGACGCTCAGCGCCGCGCTGGAGACGGCGGGCACCAAACACACACTGAAAGTCTTTCCCGGTACAAACCACGGCTTCTGCTTTGCGGAGCGCCAGACCTACGCGCCGGAGGCGGCGGAAGAAGCCTGGGAATCGCTGTTTGAGATGTGGGACGGGCATCTGAAATAGCCGCACGGTCACGGGACTCGGTTGGACGTCATTGAAGCGCCAATGGGCTGGGATCCGGAGCAGTATCTGACCTTCGCGGACCATCGGCTGCGCCCGGCGGTCGAATTGCTGGCCCGGGTGCCGGCCGCCGCGCCGGACAGCGTGGTGGATCTCGGTTGCGGTGCCGGCAACGTGACGGCGTTGCTGCGGGCACGATGGCCGGATGCACACATCACCGGGCTCGATAATTCAGACCCGATGCTGGCCCGTGCCGATGCGACCGGCCTTGATTGCGACTGGGCCAAGGCGGACATCGCGACCTGGCGGCCGGACCACCCGGTCGACGTGCTGTTTTCCAATGCCGCGCTACAATGGCTGGGCGACCATGAGGTCCTGTTCCCCCGGCTCGCCGGACTGGTCGCGTCCGGCGGCTGGCTCGCCATTCAGATCCCCGACAATCGAAACGAGACGGCGCACAGCCTGGTGGTGGAAACCGCGTTGGACGGTCCATGGCGGGCAAAACTGGAACCGATCCTGCGGCTCGCCCCGATCCATACGGCGGCGGCGTATTACGACATGCTGATGTCGCGCGCGAAATCGGTCGATGTTTGGCACACGCGCTATCTTCAAGTGCTCGAGGGGGAGAAGCCGGTGGTGGAATTCATCAAGGGCAGCCGGTTGCGGCCGCTGCTCGACGCCTTGTCGGAACCGGAGCGAAGCGATTTCGAGGCCGAATATACGCGCCGCGTCGCCGCGGCCTATCCGCCGCGACGCAACGGAAAGACGTTGTTTCCGTTTCTGCGGCTGTTCATGGTGGCGGGGTTCTGATCGCCGGCCGTTGCGCGCTACGGCCGATGGAGTTCCGGCTGCTGTCGGGTAAAAATGCGGCGGCCCCGTTTATAGCCGCATAGCGGCGGCGCCACCGTCGCGACGACTTCCGCGGGCGTGGCGGCGTCCCACAGGACCAGGTCGGCGGGGTTGCCCACAGCAATGCCGTAATCGTCGCGGCGCAGGATCCGCGCCGGCCGGTCGGTCAGCATCGCGAAGCATTCGGCCAATTCCGGAGCGGTTCCGCGCTGGACCACATTGGCGTACATGTTGGCGATGCGGATCAGCGAACAATCGCCGAAGGGCGTAAACGGGTTCAACACGTTGTTGGTGGAAATCGAACAATTCGCACCGCACGCGATCAGCGCATTGGCGTCCGCGACGCCGCGAATCACGTTGTAGTCGAGATGCCGTCCGTTGTTGAACAGGTCGGTTGCCGGCAGCACCGCCACCGCGACGCCGGACTCGCCAAGCCGTTTGCCGAGCGCGCGTAAATCTTCGGGCGGCAGGCAGGAATATTTCGAGCCGTGGCCGATGGCGACCCGGCCGCCCCAGCCGAATTTATCGGTAAGGTCGCATACCTGATAGATGTCGAGGTCGTGCGTCGTGTAGCCGCCGTCGAGATGGATATCGACATCCGCGTCGTATTCGCGCGCCAGCGCGAAGATGCGCTCGATCTGGGCCGGATGGTCGGTATCGTACCGGGGGGCACCGCCGACCACGGGCGCGCCTGCTTTCAGGGCTGCAACCACATTGTCTTCGGCGCCGGGGCTGTTGGTCCAGCCTTCCTGCAGGAAGACGCAGAGCTGGATGTCGATTGCCCAGCGATAGTCGGCAGCCAGTTTTTGCACCGCCTCGAAACCGCGCAGGCCCACATTGGGATCGACTTCCACTTGGGTGCGCATGTGGGTGACGCCATGCAGCAGGCATTGCTCGATCGTGTCCCGCGCCCGGGCGTAGATATCGTCGACCGTGAAAGTGTGCTTGATCGCGGCAGTGCGTTCCATGTGGTCGGTGCTATGCCGGTCGGCCGGCGGCGCGCAACGGTCGACGATGAGCGCCTTGTCGAGATGAAAATGGCTTTCTACCAGGCCGGGCGAGACAAAGCGGCCTGCCGCGTCCAATTCCTCGCCGTCGGCCGCAAGGCCCGGTTCGAGCGCGGCAATGACGCCGTCCGCGACACCGATATCGGTGAGCGGCGCGCCGTCATTGACGCGGGCGTTTCGCACGATCAGGTCGAATGCCATCGGACTCTCCTGGCGGGTTGGCGTCGATTGTCAGCCGATTTCCGGATCGGTGAAATCTTCGCGGTCGAAGGGCAGCGGCGGATAGGCCGGTGTGCCCAGTTCGGATACGAAACCGAAGGTCGTCATGTCGCTCATCCGCATCGGGTACAGAATGCCGTCGAGATGGTCGTATTCGTGCTGCAGCAGCCGCGCGACGAATCCCCGGGTTTTCCAGCTATAAGGCTTGCCGTCCAGCCCGACCGCGTCCAGTTGCACCTCGTTGTAACGCGGGACCTGGCCATACAGTCCGGGCAGTGAAAGGCATCTTTCCCAATAGGGTTTTTTGGCATCGCTCAGGAAGGTGAGCTTCGGGTTAATGACTGGGGTCCAGGGAATTGCGCTCATGGTCGCGCCGTCAGGTACGATGTCCGGCCGGACCCGGAAGACGAACATGCGATTGGGGACATAGACCTGCGGCGCGGCAATGCCGTTGCCGCCGATATCCTCGCAGGTCTCGATCAGATCCTCGGCAAGCTGGCGGATGTCCGGTGCGGTCGGATCCTCCACCGCCGCCGCCGTCCCGCGCAGAATTTCATGGCCCATGCGCGCGATCTTACGAATTGCCATCGTGATGCCCCTCCCTAGGGCTTATTTCTCGCCGCCGGGCAGTTCATTGAACGCCACATCCTTGTCGATTCGGACCTCCTGCGGCAATCCAAGAATGCGTTCGGCGATGATATTGCGGAGAATTTCGTCGGTGCCGCCGGCGATGCGGTCCCGCGGCGAAGACAGCAGCCCTTCCTGGAACAGCGCCTTCATCGGCATGGTCGCTTCGTCGTCGACGATGCCGGCCATGTCCATCAGGTCGAGCGCGAAATGGGCGATGTCCTGCCGTTTCTTGCCATTGACCACCTTGTTGATCGAGGATTCGGGGCCGGGTCGATCGCCGCGCGCGAGCGCGGTGACGGTCCGGAATCGGGTCAGGCGAACGCCCTGCATCTGGATGTACCAATTGGCGAGCTTGTCGCGCACCAGGGAATCGGCGATCGCGGGACCGGTGTCCAATTCCAGCGCTCGCGCCAGGCCGAGGATATCGTCGAAATCGGGCGCCGAGCGTTCGCCGACGGCGAGCCGCTCGTTCATAAGCGTGGCGATCGCGACCTTCCAGCCTTCGCCGACGCCGCCGAGGCGCTGGCTGTCCGGAATTCGCACATCGGTAAAGAACACTTCGTTGAAGTTCGACGTTCCGGAGATCTGCTTGATGCGCCGGGTTTCGATGCCGGGCGACTTCATGTCGAGGTAGAAATAGGTGAGGCCCTTGTGCTTCGGAAGGTTCGGGTCGCTGCGCGCGACGAGGATGCCGAAATCCGCGAAATGCGCGCCCGAGGTCCAGATTTTCTGACCGTTGACCACCCATTCGTCGCCCTCCTGCACTGCCCTCGTGCGCAGGCTGGCGAGGTCTGATCCCGCCGAGGGCTCGGAGAAAAGCTGGCACCAGATTTCCTCGCCTTGCAGGGCCGGTCGGATGAAACGCTGTTTCTGCTCCTCGGTGCCGTAGGTGAGCAGCACCGGCACGACCATCCCCTGGGTGATTTCAAACGCGCCGCGGGGCGTCAGGTACTGCATCTCTTCCTGATTGTAGATCACCTGTTCCAGCTGCGTGCCGCCGCGACCGCCGTACTCCTTGGGCCACATGATGCCGGCAAAACCGGCGTCGAATTTCTTGCGCTGCCAGGGTTTGGCGACATCGACCAGGCCTTCCTGGCCGTATTTGACCGCAAAGGTCTTGCCGGGCTCCTTGCGCTCCGCATTCGCCTCGAGAAAGGCGCGCGCCGAGGCGCGGAATTCAGCCTGTTCCGGCGTATCGTCGAAGTCCATGTCGTCCTCCGGTTGTCACGCGACGTTGCGGGTTTCGAGGTGGCCGATGAGCTTGTCTTTCCAGCGCCGTTCGCCGCCAAGCGCGAGCGCCAGCAGTTTCGCCCGGCGGTAAAAGAGATGGCAGTCGAGTTCCCAGGTGAAGCCCATACCGCCATGGGTCTGAATGTTTTCCCGGGAGGCCAGCTCGTAGGCCTGGATCGCCGCGACGCGCGCGGCGGCTGCCGCCGCCTGCAAATCCGCCGCGTCCGAGGTTAATGCCCAAGCCCCGTAATACGCATGCGAGCGGGCCAATTCGACGGCGATATAGATATCGGCCAGTTTGTGTTTGATCGCCTGGAAGGATCCGATCGGCCGGCCGAAGGCATAGCGTGATTTCGCGTAGTCCACCGCCATGTCGAGACATGCCTGTGCACCGCCCAATTGCTCGAAGGCGATCAGCACCGCCGCCCGGTCGAAGACTTTTTCCATGATCTCCCAACCCCGGCCCGGAGCCCCGAGGGGCTCTGCCTCGGTGCCGGCGAAGCGCAGACGGGCGTGCGAGCGGGACGGGTCGACGGTGGAAAGCGTTTTCCGGTCGACGGTCGCCAGATCGGTGATCGCCAGGGATAGATCCCGCTCGCCGGTTCCGGTGCGCGCGAGCACGATGGCAAAATTCGCGATATCGCCATCGGCTACCGGCTGCTTTTCGCCGTCGAGCCTGCCGTTGGCGAACTGGGCGGCGACGCTTGCAGGGCCCGGGCGTTTGACGCCTTCCGAAACGGCGACGCAGCCGATCATCGTGCCGGCGGCAAGGTCCGGCAGGTAGCGCAGTTTCTGTTCTTCCGAGCCGGCGAGCAGAAGGGTTTCCGCCGCGAGATAGACCGAAGACGAAAAGGGTGTGGGGGCGAGCGACCGCCCAAGTTCTTCGGCAATGACGCAGAGATCTTCATGCGACAGTCCGATGCCGCCGAATTCCTCGGGAATTGCGGTTCCCATCCATCCCAGTTCCGCCATGCCGTCCCATAAGGCGCGATCGAAGGGCGAATCGCCTTCGAGGATTTTCCGCGCCGCGTCCGGAGACCCATTTTCGTCCAGAAATCTGCGCGCTTGGTCCCGTAGGAGGCGTTGTTCGTCGGAAAAATCGAAATTCATGGCTCCGTCCGCCGCTGGAACACACCGTACCCCGTGACTCTATCCAAATTCCGGAGGCTTATCCAACCGGCGCATGCTGGCCGCGCAGCCCGGGCAGGGCGTGCTCAATTTATTGCGCTAAATCGAACAGTATGACATAAGCTTCGGAGGTCGGGACGGTGACGCAATTCACCCGTCCTGCGGTAGCCGTGGAAGGATCGACCACCCTGCCCGGTTTCTTCATCAGCACCTTTCAGCACGCGTCCGGGGCGCACACTCGAAACATGCGCTTGTTCGGCGCCGATTGCCCGTGCGATCTTGCCGCCGGGAAATTCAACCTCCTGTTCTCTTTGCCGAAATACGGCAACAAAGGCATTATTCGATGGAAACCCGTAAATTCGTTCTGATCGGCGCGGCAGGCTATGTCGCCCCGCGGCACATGAAAGCGATCAAGGAAATCGGCGGCGATCTGGTCGCTGCGCTGGACCCCAATGATTCGGTGGGGGTTATCGACAGTTATTTCCCCAATGCCCGGTTTTTTGTTGAATTCGAACGGTTCGACCGCCATGTCGACCGGCTGCGGCGCGACGGCAAACCGGTCGACTATGTCAGCGTTTGTTCGCCGAACTACCTGCACGATGCGCATATCCGCTTTGCGTTGCGGTCCGGATGCGATGCGATTTGTGAGAAACCCCTGGTGCTCAACCCCTGGAATATCGATGGCCTGGAGGAGATGGAGAAGGACACCGGGCACCGGGTGAACTCGATCCTGCAACTGCGTTTGCATCCGTCGATTATCGCGTTGCGGGAAAAGGTCATGGCCGAGCCGGACCGAGTTCACGATGTCGACCTGACGTATATCGCCTCGCGCGGCCGCTGGTATCATATCTCCTGGAAGGGCGATATGCAGAAGTCCGGCGGCGTGGCGACGAATATCGGCGTCCATTTCTACGACATGTTGGGTTTCCTGTTCGGCAACAACACCCGCAACATTGTTCATCTTCGGTCGGATGAGCGCGCCGCGGGATATCTCGAATTCGAGCGGGCACGTGTGCGCTGGTTCCTGTCGGTGGACAGTGGCGACCTGCCGGCAAGTGCCAAGGAAAAGCAGACGACCTATCGCTCGATCACCATCGATGGGGAGGAGATAGAGTTTTCCAGCGGGTTCGAGGACCTGCATACGGTGAGTTATCGGGATATTCTGTCCGGCGGCGGATTCGGCCTGGATCAGGTCCGCCCCTCGATTGAATTGGTCTCCGCGATCGGCGGTATGGACCTGACGCCGTCGACCGGCGAACGGCATCCCTTTACGGCAACATATCTCTGACCGGATTTAGTACCGATCCATGGATTTTAAAACCCGTTTCCCCGGCGCGTTCATCCACGAAAGCTCCTATGTGGACGATCAGGTAACGATCGGCGACGGCACCAAGATCTGGCATTTCTGCCATGTCCTGGGCAATGTCGAGATCGGCCGGAACGGCAGTTTCGGTCAGAACGTAATGGTAGGCCCCGACGTTACCATCGGCGACAATTGCAAGGTTCAGAACAATGTGAGCCTGTATAAGGGCGTCGTGCTGGAAGACGGTGTGTTCTGCGGCCCATCCTGCGTCTTCACCAATGTGAACAATCCGCGCGCGGAATTGCAGCGCAAGGACGAATTCCGCCAGACCCTGGTCAAGCGAGGCGCCACGATCGGCGCCAATGCGACGGTCGTTTGCGGCCATACCTTGGGCGCCTATTGCTTCCTTGCCGCCGGCGCCGTCGTCATCGGGGACGTGCCCGCCCATGCGCTGATGGCCGGCGTTCCGGCCAGACGGATCGGTTGGATGAGCGAGGCAGGCGGCCGGTTGGGCGCGGATTTGGTCTGCCCGATCGACGGCTCACACTACGAAGAGGACGGCGACGGCGGTCTTCGCCGGCGCTGATAGGGATGGAGCGACGGATATGATTCCCTTCATCGATATCCAGGCCCAACGCGCGCGGTTGGGGGACAGGATCGACAGCGCCCTTTCGAAAGTCATGGCGCACGGAAAATTCATTCTGGGTCCCGAAGTGCAGGAACTCGAGCAACAACTCTCGGCTTTCTGTGGCGCCCGGCACACGGTCACCTGTGCAAACGGCACCGATGCCATCACCTTGGTGCTGATGGCCGAAGGGATTGGCGCCGGCGATACGGTATTCGTGCCCGACTTCACCTTTATCGCGACGGCCGAGGCGCCGGCCCAGCTTGGGGCGACGCCCTATCTGGTCGATGTCCGCGAGGACAGTTTCAACATCGACCCGGACAGTCTCGCCGCCGGAATTGCGGACGCGCGGGCACGCGGGCTGCATCCGCGCGCGGTGATCGCCGTCGACCTGTTCGGGATGGCTGCGGATTACGACGCCCTCCGCGCCGTGACCGAGCGCGAAAATCTGGTCTTGATCGCCGACGCGGCGCAGGCCTTCGGCGGCGATTACTTCGACCGTAAGATCGGCGTGCTGGCCGACTACACCACCGTTTCTTTCTTTCCGGCCAAGCCGCTCGGCTGTTACGGCGATGGCGGCGCAGTGATCACCGACGACGATGCGGCCGCGGATCGGCTGCGGTCATTGCGCATGCACGGTAAGGGTACGGATAAATACGACAACATCCGTATCGGCGTGAACAGCCGTCTGGATACGCTGCAGGCGGCGATCCTGCTGGAAAAACTGACGATCTTCGCCGATGAACTGGATAGGCGCGACATCGTCGCCGGACGGTATGCGGACGGACTGTCGGATGTTGTGCGGACGCCGGTGGTGCCACAAGGCTACCGCTCAGCCTGGGCGCAATATACGGTGATCACCGAGCAGCGCGAAAACGTACAATCCGCATGTACGGACAATGGCATTCCCACCGCGGTGTACTACGCAATTCCGCTGTCGCGGCAGAATGGCTATTCGGACTATCCGGCCGCACCTGGCGGCAACCCGGTCGCCGGCCGGCTGGCCGGGCAGGTCGTCAGCCTGCCGATGCATCCCTATCTGGAGACGGACGACCAAGCCAAAATTATCGATACGGTACGGGCTGCCATAGCGTCTTGAACTGGCCGCCCTATTGCGGCGGCGCGCGGGACCGCAACTTCTGACATCTGGAACCTCATGTTGAAACCTCTTGCGAAGCTATGGTCATGCCGCGCTATTTTTGGGCGCGCGGTGGTCGGCGACATACGGTCGATGTATGCGGGCACGGCATTCGGTCTGGCGTGGCTGGCGATCGGACCGATCCTGCTGCTCACGCTATACACATTCATTTATGCGGTGATCTTCCGGGTACGGGTGCCGAACTTCACGATCGAGGAATACATCATCAACGTGTTTGCCGGGCTGGTGCCGTTCCTCGCCTTCGCGCAAGGGCTGGGCGCATCGTCGACGGCGATGCAGCGGAGCGCGAAGCTTCTGGCCAACGCGAATTTCCTGCCCGAATTGATACCACTCAAAGCCGTGGCGGTCGCCTATGCCATGCTGCCTGTCGGTTTGATCATCACCTTTGTGGGCGATGTGACGCTGTCGACTATTTCCGCCACCTGGTTTTTGGTCCCGGTTGTGGCGGTCCTGCAAATCATGTTCTCCATGGGCATCGCGCTGTTCCTGTCGGTGATTTCACTGGTGTTTCGCGATGTGCAAATCCTTGTCCAATACATCGTTATTGCGCTGCTGGTCGTCACGCCGATCGCCTATACGCCGGATATGATTCCGCAAGGGATGTTGGCGCTGCTCTACGTCAATCCATTGTTCTATTACGTGTTTTCCTATCAGAATTTGATCCTTTTGAACGCCTTGCCGCCGGTTGACGTTATGGTTCTGGGGACTATCGCGAGCTTCGGTACTTTCGGCGCTGGCCTTTGGTTCTTCCAGAAGGCCCGCATGGTGTTGGGCGATCTCATTTGATGAATTCGAAATATAAGGCGGCACCGTCCCCGCGGTCCGGTGGATGCTCTTGAGCGATACCGCAACGCCCCCGATGACGGCATTAAACGGACCCGCCTTGGTCGTCCGTGATCTGACCAAGTTGTATCCGGTGTTCGGGAAATCGCTGGATGGGATTCGCTATTTGTACCATGCGATACGGGGAAACAGGGCCTATGTGGAAGGGATCAACCACGTAACGGCACTGTCCGGTCTGACCTTTACAATTGAGAGAGGAGAACGGGTCGGGCTGGTCGGGCGCAACGGGTCGGGCAAGACCACTTTGCTTCAGGTCATCGCGAATTATCTGTCGCCGAATAGGGGCTCGGTGACCCTAAACGGGGAGGTATATAGCCTGTCGGCGAAGAATGTGGGGTTCGATCCCGAGGCAACCTCCCGACAGAACGCCATCTCTTTCCTAAGCCTGCACAATTTGTCCAAAGAGCTTGTCGCGGAACGCGTTCGCGAGATCGAAAATTTTCTGGAGTTTGGCCCGTATTTCGATCAGCCCATAAAGTTCTGCTCGCTCGGCATGCGGGCCAGGGCCGAATTCGCAGCGGCGACGGCGGTGGACGCGTCGCTTGTTTTGATCGACGAGGTCTTGGGCGCGGGCGATATGTATTGGGCGGAGCGCTGCGCCCAGCGGCTCGAAAAATATTGTGCCGAGGGCCGCTCGATGATGCTGGTCTCCCACTCGATGGACCAGGTGCTGCGGTATTGCGATCGCGTCATTTGGATCGATGGCGGCCGGCTCGTGATGGACGGGCCGGCCCATGATGTGGTGCGGCGCTATGCGACCTATCTCGAAAAACTTGCCTGGAACACCGACGATGTCGAGGACAAGTCATACAATGCGGAAGATCTGAAGGCGGGCTATCTCGATATCGTTTTGCCCGATAGCGGGTCGCACGTTATCCGGTGGCCGGGCCAGGGCGGCGTGCTGTTCAATGGAATTTGGGTGAACGACAGAGCCGATGCGGTGGTTGCCGTTGATCGCGCGGAGCCCATCCGCATTCGCTTCACAATCAAGGCAGGGCAAGTAGGCCTTTATATTCTCCGGTATCATCTAAATTTCTGGGGAGCGAATGGCAAGCGGCTGGGGGTCGCCGAAAATGATCGTCACGCGATCAGCCTGGAGGAATCCGCAGCGCATGCTATTTCGCTTGAAATACCGGGCAACGTCATCGGGGTTGGCCGGTATTACATCTCCATCGCCATATACGACCTGAGCCACACCGACACCTCGGCCAACGAATTCGATACGCGGCAGGACATGCTTTACAAGTCGATCGAACTGATCGTCCAAGATGGCGACGGCTCGAGTGGGGATCGGGGGCCGCTCGCGAACGCCTATTTCGATGTCCCGTTCGATCTGAAATCCGAGCCTGGATGTTCTGTGTCAGGGGCGCGCCAGAATTGACACTTCAAACGAATCAATGCTGTGCATGTCATGCATTCCGGTAGCCCGACAATGTCCCAATCATCGACCGCGCCTGGCACGGCGATCGAGCTTTCCGGCGTCAGCAAGACCTACCAGCTGTTTCCCAATGCCCTGGGTCAATTTCTCCAGGCGATCCGTATATATCCATTGCTCGGCAAGAAGGCGCCGGGCGGTGCGAAGACCGCGCTGAAAAGCATAGACCTCTCAATAGAGGCGGGTGAAAAGGTCGGCATCATTGGCCAGAACGGGTCAGGCAAGACGACCCTGCTAAAGATGATCATCGACACAACCCGTCCGACTGCGGGACATGTGCGCGTTAACGGCAAGTTGCAGGCCTTGATGACTACCGGTGCGGCGATCTCCGATGAAATGAGCGGCCGCGAATGCATCAGGAGCGCCTTGATCCTGAACGGTCTCGCGGATCAGGAGGAACGCGATGCCTATGACGACATCGTCGATTTCGTCGAATTGGGAGAGTTCTTGAACTACCCGGTGCGGACCTATTCGTTGGGCATGCGGGCCCGATTGGAGTTCGCCATCGCCACCGCGATCAATCCGGACATTCTTGTGATCGATGAGGTCATGGGGGCGGGCGACGGATATTTCGCCCAGAAATCCGCCAAGCGGATGCGCGCGCTAACGGCACGGTGCACCCTGTTGCTGGTATCGCACTCGATGCATCAGATCGTCGATTATTGCGAGCGGGTGATTTGGTTGAACGATGGAGAAATCGTTGCCGATGGCCCGCCGGGCATGGTCATCAAATCCTACGAAGATTTCATGGTGAAACGAGACGCCCAAATCCGCGCATCGATTCAAATGGCGGAACATTCGATCGAGCAGGACGACCGCCCCGAGGAAGAACAATTGCAGAGCTTTCTCGATACCGGGGCCAAAACCGTGCGGAAGAAGTCGCAGGAATTGCTTTCCGTCGGCGGTCACGCGGAACAGGAGTACCCACACCTTCTGGGAGCATCCTTTGCGGATGGCATGCCGGTCTTTTCGACGGAAACCGGCAAGCCGGTCCGGATCGACATCGGCCTCCATGTTCCCGAAGGGTGGGACGATCCCATATTCCTCTCGATAATAGCCTTTTCTGAAAGCGGTGACTTGATTTGGGCCAGCCGTGGACTTGCCGTTGGAATGGGAACCGGCGCAAGCACTCTCGCGGTGTTCACCGACAGGATCATTGCGGGTGTGGGGGATTATTTTCTCAGCATTGGTATCGAGGAATCCGGGTCCGGCGGGCCGCCCTTTCTCGATGTTCTGCACACCCCTCTGATCTTGCGTCTGATCACGACAAATTTCTCGGATCCGCCATTTTTCCATTGTCCGGGGGGGTGGCGGTATGACGATGTCGAGACTGAGCCGGTCGACACGCGAATCAGTGCCTGGGTATAAGGTGACCGTTGCGGTCATCTGTTCCAAGAAATCGGTTCTTTGCGTTTGATCCGATTAGATGAAATCATACAATTTTAACGTGAACGTGGCTCGTAGCAGATTGGCAAGATTTGAGGGGAAGTGGGCCTTACTGCGGAAGCGCCCAACTGAAAAATGAATCGCGTTGGTACTTTAAAACGTTTGATTGGAGAACGCTCGATCCGGGATGTGGCACATATTGCCGCAAATATGTTTCGCCGCCCGAATTTGCCGGAGAGTGCATCCCGAGCCGTCTTGGTTGGTAATTGCGCGCGGGACGATACACGTAGGACTGTTTGGATTATTTCTTTCACCGGCGTGTCCAATGAACCACGGGTTCTGCGTCAGGCACGTGCCTTGATTGATGCCGGCTGGCGTGTCGTCGTGCTTGGATATGATGGACATTCCAAACGGCCCGATGATTGGACGTTTGTGCGGCTGCCCGGCCAACAACTCTACTCCCCATTCATATTCCAGTTGATGCGTCTTAAGCGGGGCATTGCACAGTGCCTGTACCGATTTTTGCCAGGGAAGCTCCGAAAAGCCGGTGCATGGATTTATTACAACAATATTCCCAATTGGGCTCAAATCCGGTCCGAAGTGATGCGCGTTGCCCGCGACCATCCGGAATTGGCCCCGGACCTGATTGCTGCCCACGACTTTTTCGCAAGCCCGCTTGGCGCCGATTTGGCCGAGCATTTCGGGGCCAAACTCTCGGTCGATTGCCACGAATACGCGGCCGGTCAGTATATGCACGATCCGAATTGGGTGAGGAAAACCCGTCCGTGGGTCGTTGCCGTCCAGGAGGCAACTTTGCGGCGCGCCGACCTCGTCACGACGGTGTCGGACGGCATCGCCGAACGATTGAACGGCGAACTCACATTGCAGCGGCCGGTCCAGGTTGTCCGCAGCGTTCCTATTCGGCAACCGCAGCGCTTCAGGCCGACCGGAGAGCACATAACGGTTCTGTATCATGGCGATATTTCCTATGTGCGGGGCTTGCACAAGGCGGTTAAATCGATGCCGCTTTGGCGGCCGGAACTGCGCCTAGTCATTCGCGGCCCCGGAGATCCGGCCTATATCGAAAGCCTGAAGCAGATTGCCGGCGACCGTGGGGTTGGCGACCGCCTGACGATCGAGCCGCCGGTACCGTTTGACGAAATTATCCCGGCCGCGAACGCGGCGGATATCGGGTATTTCGTTCATAAGGACCTTTCCGCGCAGAAGCGCTACACACTGCCGAACAAGTTTTTCGAATACGTCATGGCGGGGTTGGCGTTGTGTGTCAGTGACTTGCCCGAAATGGCGAAGCTCGTGCGGCAATATGATCTTGGCTTGCTGGTTTCCGACTATGACGAGCAGGCGATCGCGGACGCCCTGAACGGCCTGACACGGGTGGATATCGATCGGTATAAGCAAGCATCTCTCGCCGCATCGGCCAGCCTGAATTGGGACATTGAGCAGAAAGTCATGGTTCAGGCGTATGACGATTTGTTCCGCGGAGATCCTAAGAGGATGACCGCCGGCAAAGGGCGGCCTTTAGGCGTCGCGTCCGGGGCAGCGGTACGTTGACCGGCCGAAATGCGCAAAATCTGCCCTGCCGTTAGAGTCACCAAACATGATTCACGACCGTGCCAACGCCTGATCCGAAGGCACTCGTCCTTTGCTTGTCGGATCCGAACGGCGACCCAAGGCCCAATCGTGTTGTGTCGTGGCTGGCTGACTCCTTTCGGGTGACAGTGGCTGCATTGGCGCCGCCGGACGATCGGCGGATCAAATTCGTCGATTTGGGCCCCGACGCAATTCCGGGCCGGAACAGCGCGGTAGACTATGTGCGACACGCCGCGGGATTGTGGCTCAACCATCGCGTCGGCCGGCCACAGGCAATGGAATGGACGCGCGCCATGCGGCGTTGCGCTGCCGCGCTCGAAGGCCAACGGTTCGAATTGATCGTCTGTTTCGACCTCGGCCTGCTGCCGCTTGCGGGCGCTCTTAAAGGCGGGGCAAAGCTGATCTTCGACGCCCGTGAGTTCTATCCGCGCCAATTCGAAGACCGTCCGGTTTGGAAGGCGTGTTTTCAGCCTCACGCGCGGCATTTATGCCGAACCTATTTAAAATCATGCGATCGCATATATACGGTCAGCCCCGGATTGCAGGACGGGTATAGAGCCGAATTTGGCGTCGAGACTGAACTCTTCCTGAGCTTGCCGGCATATCAAGATTTGCAGCCGCAGCCCGTTGATGCGTCCGCAATTCGATTGATCTATCACGGGAACGCCAATCCAAGCCGTTCCACCGACCGGATGATCGAATTGATGCGGCGTCTCGATGACCGGTTTCAAATGGATTTCATGGTGCTGCCCACGGGCGGCCGGTACGTTGAAGGATTGAAGCGGCAAGCCGCTGAACTGCCGCGCGTGCGATTCGTGCCGCCGCAGCCATTCGAAAATATCGTCCCGTTTATTAACGCGTACGATATTGGCGTGTTCTACGTGCCACCGCGGAATTTCAACTTGAAGCATTGCCTTCCCAATAAGTTCTTCGAATTTATTCAGGCGCGGCTTGCCGTCGCCGTCGGCCCATCGCCCGATATGGCGGATTTCCTCGGGACGCATGATCTTGGTGTCAGCGCCGACGATTGGAATCTGGACGGGATGGCCGACTGTCTCAATGCCTTGTCGGCCGATTGCATATATGCCTATAAGCAGCGCAGCCACGCCGTCGCGGAACGGTTTTCCGCAAACGCGTCGCGGGATCAGTTCATGGCCACCGTGAACGGTCTTTTGGTTGGGTAGTGTGACGATGGTTTCACGGCAATTTCTCCGTTTCGGCATCATCGAGAGACGGGCATGATCGTCATTGTCGACTATGGCGTCGGGAATTTGCGGTCTATCGACAATATGCTCCGCAAGGTGGGGGCGCCGTCCAAGATTTCCGGCGACGCTGGCGATATCCGGTCCGCGGACAAGCTGATTCTACCGGGGGTGGGGAACTTCGGATACGGCATGGAACGATTGCGCGCCACTGGGCTGATCGACTCGCTCGACTGGTTCGCCCTCGAGGCAAAGCGGCCGGTTCTCGGCATATGTCTCGGCGCGCAAATTCTCGGTAAAGGGAGCGAGGAAGCCGAAGGCATACCGGGACTCGGATGGATCGATATGTATTGCCATCAGTTCCCGGCGTCGATGAATTTGCCGGTCCCGCATATGGCCTGGAACACCATCGAATTGACGCATGATACGCCGTTGATCCCTGCGGTGGAGGAAGACACGCGATATTACTTCGTTCACTCCTACTACATGAAATGTGCCCGGAGCGAGAACGTGCTTGCCGAGACGGAATATGGGATTCGTTACACGTCGGCCGTATGCCATGAAAATATTTTCGGAACACAATTCCATCCCGAAAAATCCCATCGCTTCGGCATCAGCATGATGACGGGATTCGCGGCGCTATGATTGCATCCCAACGGCGAGCCGGGCACCGGAGTCGCATCGACCGATGATGAAGACCCGAGTTATCCCCGTCCTGCTTTTGCAGAATCAAGGGCTGGTCAAGACAGTCCAGTTCAAGAATCCGCAATACATCGGGGATCCCATCAACACCATTCGGATCTTTAATGAAAAGGAGGTGGACGAGTTGATGTTTCTCGACATCTCCGCAACGCCCGCCGACCGCGAACCGAATTATCAGATGATCGAGGATATCGCTGGGGAGGCGTTCATGCCGGTGGCGTATGGCGGCGGCATAAAGACGGCGGAACAGGCCGCCAGAATTTTTGGTCTTGGAATCGAGAAAGTCGTGATCAACACCGCGGCATTCGATCATCCGGAAATCATCGCGGAGATTGCCGGGAATTATGGCCGTCAGGCGGTCGTTGCCTGCCTCGACTGCCGGAAAAACTTGTTCGGCCGATATGAGCTGTCCACCCACAGCGCCCAGTCCAAGCGCAAGGTAAAGATCGAGGATCACCTCGAGAAATTGAGCGTGTCGGGCATCGGCGAGGTCATCGTGAACTGTATCGACCGGGACGGGACCCAGAAGGGTTATGATGTCGATCTGCTTCGCGCCGTATCCTCAAAAGTTTCGGTTCCGGTCGTGGCCTGTGGCGGAGCGTCCTCGGTGGAGGATTTCGTTCGGGCGGTTGAAGACGGCGGCGCGTCGGCAGTGGGTGCCGGCAGCATGTTCGTGTTCAAGGGTAAGTTACGCGGCGTCTTAATCAATTATCCGGAGCGCAGCACGCTCACCGCGCGCTTGCCGTAACCGATGAGGCAGCCCTTGTGCAATTCGGCAGGCGACCCGGGCAACAGCCCGGCCTGCGGCCTTACATTTGATCACCGAGAGCCGACGTAATGCCAATTATCAAGGAAGCCTGGATGCCCGATGGCCGACAGCGCCCGTATCAGGTTTGTACCCGCTGCGTTATGGACACGACCGATCCTCTCATCGAATTCGACGAGCAAGGCGTGTGCAACCATTGCCACTACTTCGACAACAATGTTCGCCCCAACTGGTTTCCGAACGCCGAAGGGGCGGAAAAATTGGAACGAATGATTGCGGAGATAAAGGAGTACGGCAAAGACAAGGAATATGATTGCATCATCGGCCTGTCCGGAGGGGTTGATAGTTCATACCTTGCGGTGAAGGTAGTTGAATGGGGCCTCCGGCCGCTGGTCGTCCATGTCGATGCGGGCTGGAATTCCGAACTTGCGGTCATGAATATCGAGCAGATCGTCACGCGGCTGGGACTCGATCTGTTTACCCATGTGGTCGATTGGGAGGAGATGAAGGACCTGCAACTCGCGTTCCTCCGGTCCAACCTGGCAAACCAGGATGTGCCTCAGGATCACGCGTATTTCGCGGCGTTGTACAATTATGCCATCAACGCGAACATCAAATTCGTCATCAGCGGCTCCAATTACGCCACCGAAAGTATTCTGCCGCAGGCGTGGGGTTATGACGCAATGGACGTCAAGCACCTCGAAGCACCCCACAAGCAGTTCGGTACCGGAAAGCTAAAGACGTTTCCGCGCGTGAGTTTTTACAAGTACCACATTTACTATCCGCGGATTTGGAAGATGAAGGTCTTGGCGCCGCTGAATTTCATGCCGTACAGCAAGCAGGATGCGATCGCTTTCCT
>CAYYBI010000160.1:0-4435 GCA_964469835.1 uncultured Rhodospirillaceae bacterium | reverse complement strand
GACAAGCAAAACCGGCCGAGGCCACGGCGATTTCCGCATGACACAAACAGACAACGGCAAAACAATGATCCGAATACTCATCGTCGAAGACAATGAAATTAATCGCGACATGCTCGGCCGCCGGTTGGAACGCAGAGGGTTTGACGTTCTCTGCGCTGCAGACGGCGCGACCGCGATTGCCATTGTGGAAACGGAAGCGCCGGACCTGATCCTTATGGATATCGGCTTGGGCGAAGACAACGGACTCGACGTCACCCGGCAAATCCGCGCTCAGGATCTCGGGAAAGCCATTCCGATAATTGCGTTAACGGCCCACGCCATGGTGTCCGATCGGGACAAGTGCCTCGCCGCCGGCTGCAACGATTTCGAGACGAAGCCGGTCGAGTTCGAAAAATTACTCACCAAGATCAATAAATGTCTTACGCCTGAGGAGGTAAACGGATGAACGTGGCAAGTTTGCTCATCGTCGACGATATCGCGGAGAACCGCGAGGTGCTGTCGCGCCGGCTTGGGCGACGCGGGTATCTGATCGAAATCGCCGAGGACGGCCAGTCGGCGCTCGATATCATCGCATCGCAGCCGATCGATCTGGTGTTATTGGATGTCATGATGCCCGGCATAAGCGGCCTGGAAGTCCTCAAGGAAATCCGCAAATCGATGTCACGCCTCGAGTTGCCGGTAATCATGGTCACGGCCCTGAATGAAAGCTTCGACGCCGTGGAAGCGTTGAGCATCGGCGCCAACGATTACGTTACCAAACCGATCGATTTCGCGGTCGCAATGGCGCGGATCGATGCGCATCTGGAAATGAGCAGAGAGGGCGCGCCATCAAAAAATGCCGATAGCGCCGCCTAATGGCGATTAACTCAATTCTAGGAATTTGGGACTACTTTCGCGGGTAACCGGCTTGATAGTGCTGAATGGCCATTCGGGATCTCGGAATGGCCCCGAATGCAGTGCTGTAGTAGCCCACGAACGGTAAGGTTCGGGTATTTTGAGAAGGCCCATACTATTTTGAAAATATCGACGAAAATTCTATTCATGGCGGCAATTTTGGTTGCCGGTCAGTCTCAGGCAGCCCAGGAGCTTATCGCCGCGAAGGTCGCTCAAGCTCCGACCGTCGATGGCATCGCGGACGAGGCCATCTGGTCGAAGGCGAAGGCGGTGATTACGCACGACCCGTTGGCGAATATCAATGTGACAATAAAGGCCGTTCACACGACGGACAGTATCTTCTTCCTGGTGACCTTCCCCGACCGGACCGAGAACCGACACCACAAGACCATGGTCTGGGTGCCCGAGCAGGACCGCTACCGCACGGGACCGACCCGCGAGGACACCTTCGTCATTAAATGGAGCGAGGAGCCGGGGGAAATCGATCTGAGCCTTTCCGCCGACGCCCCCTATAAGGCCGACATCTGGTACTGGAAGGCCCACCGCACCGACCACGCCGGTTATGCAGACGATAAATCGCAAATTTACTCGGCAATAGAGATCCCGAGATCGAAACCAGTAATCTCCAAGCGCGGCAGGCGATTCTTCCTGTCGCGGCCCGGTGACGAAGGGAATGCGGCATACCTAACCGTCGTGCATGCAAACCATGTAGGCAAAACCGCGGGAAAATATGAACTGTCGCAGCCGACCGGCAGCCGGGCCGACGTGCGGGCAAAGGGGGTATGGCGCAGGGGTACATGGACCGTTGAGTTCCAGAGGAAGCTCGCGACCGGTCATGCTGACGACATCCAATTCGACCGAAACCGCCGGTATCAGTTCGGCGTTTCGCGCTTCGAAATCGCGGGACGCCGCAAGAATCCGAAACTTGACGAACCCTATTTCGGCGCCGGCGAGATTACCGAGAGCATGTACTTAAAGTTTCAGTAATTGAGCTTGAATTTCCAACGGGGGTTTGCGTAATGTCCGTCATCAAATTGGGCCGGCTGGGCTTCGGCGCCCTTTTGGTGACGCTGTTGCTTGTCATCATTACCGCCGATTACCATAGTCGTAAGGTTATCGAAAACCTTGGAAGCAGCGTGACGGTGCTCGCACCGGCGCAAACGGCTCTTCAGGAAATCGATCGGCTGCTGGCTCAATCCGGATTTGCCCTCCTGAGGTTTTTCAATCGCGACCAAATTTTCGCGCCGGATGTCGAAACCGCATTCGAACGACTTGTCGCCGGCGAGAAGGATCTAATCGCGAAAATACCGCCTGAGCAAATTCCGGCAGCGTTCCGGAAATCGCCGACGCGCAAAGCGCAGGCATTGTTCCAAGCGTTTCTCGAGGAAGAAGCCTCTGAACCAGCCGGCGACACGGCCGCCCAGCTGCGCAACGCCACAAAAATTGCCATCAATGAAATGCGACAAGCGCTCGCCGCTTTTGATCTTTCAGCCGCTCCCCTCCGCCAGGCGACTGACGAATTTAAAGTTCTCGGCAATCTGATAACAACCACGGAACTTCTGGCTGAGCGCTATGTAAACCGGAGTACCGTGGAGTTGGCAGAAGCCCTGGATCCGATAGAGAGGGCGTTAAAAATCCTCAACACGATTCCCAAAACCAAATTGATGGCACTCACCCACGCCGACCCGGATAATCATCCTGTCTCAGCACATCCAAATCTCGCCAATATTCAGAACGCGCTCAAAACCTATCGCGCCGCCCTGTTCGCTTATGACGACGCTACGCAAAGTGGCATGTCCGGCACGGCCCTGAACGAGAATCGCCAAGCGAGCCGAACGACGCTGCGCAAGGCGCAAACCATTCTGTTCCATGCCAACGACGACTTGACACGCCATGTGCGCGAAATTCAGGAACACAGCATTGCAACCGGTAGGATCAGTCAGTCCCTTTTCCTCAGTATCGCGTCACTGGGCGCGATCATTTCCCTCGGCATCGCCTACTGGGTGGGACGAATGATGGAACGCCGGCTCAACAAGCTGGCGGATGCGGCTGAACATATCAGCGCCGGTAATCTCGACATGCAAATCGAGGCATTGTCGGAGGATGCGCTGGGGAAGGTTGCCATCGCGTTCAATCGAATGTCAGACAAATTGCTTCGCCGCGAAAAATCCCTCGCCCACCGCATCCTAGAACTCGACGACGCACGGCGTCGCCTTTATTTGGTTAACGAGGATCTCGAAAGCCGCGTTGAAGCACGGACGGAGGAGCTGTTACGCGCCAAGGAAGAGGCCGAAAAGGCCAACCGGGCCAAATCCGATTTCCTGGCCAATATGAGTCACGAGCTGCGGACCCCGCTGAACGCCATCATCGGCTATTCCGAACTGCTGCAAGAAGAAGCGGCCGACCGGAAAGACGGCGCCTTGATCGACGACCTGACCAAGGTGCGAAACGCCGGGAGGCATCTATTGGGGCTGATCAGCAATATTCTCGATCTTTCAAAGGTCGAGGCCGGCAAGATGGAAATAGATCTACAGAAAGCCAATCTGGGCGAAATCCTGGCGGAAGTCGACGACACCATGCGTCCGCTCTTTGCCGAAAGAGACAATGGATTCTCGGTCGTCAACACGTCCACGGTCGAAGCTTTCGCCACCGATTCACAGAAACTTCGCCAGGCGCTGCTGAACCTGCTCGGCAACGCGGCCAAATTCACCCGGAATGGCGAGGTGCGACTGGAAGTCACCCAGGAGCCCGCGGGTTGGCTCAATTTTATGATCAGCGATACCGGCATTGGCATGAACCCCGACCAATTGAGCAATATATTCGCCCCCTTTGCGCAGGCCGACGTCGAGGTTTCGGCAAAATACAGCGGTACCGGCCTGGGTCTTGCGATCACCAAGGGTTTCGCGCACCTGCTTGGCGGCCGGCTCGATGTGGAGAGCGAGCCCGGTCGAGGCAGCAAATTCACGATCCGCCTGCCGATCGAGCGGGCTGATGATGTCGATGCCCCTCGCCTCACCGCTTGAGGAATACGGCATCAATCCTCATAAAAACATGCGGGCTAGGACGGCAATACCTTTGCCGCCGCCTGGATCGACTCCAACAGTGTCGCGGTCATGTGTTTAGCGCGGTATCGGTCAAGCACCCCAAGCGATCTTAACGTATTCGCCGCCGGTCCCGACACTCCCACCGCAACGGCGGTACTAAGGTCGGCGAAAACCGTGAGCCCGAAGGTCACGACCATTGCCAGGACGTTGTCCCGCGGCGAAAAAGCCGACCGCGATCACCCCGTACAGGCCCGCGATCGGGCCAACCCCGAAGTGACTCCAAATGCCGGCGCCGCGGCGTGGCGAACGCCGCCGGAAAACAGAACAGGTCTAAACTAACGGGTAGTACTTACCGTGGGGACAGGCCAGGGAGAGCACAAGCTGCCACAGTGCCGGGGGTCTTAACGCCTGTAATATTTCGGCTAGTGGAATAACTCGAGCTGTGCGGTGTTTGTAATAGTGCGGGGTCTGCGTTCCTCTCTCGATACCGGTACAAC
>CAYYBI010000159.1:0-6493 GCA_964469835.1 uncultured Rhodospirillaceae bacterium | reverse complement strand
CCCTGCCTCGGTGACGCAGGATTTGACGCATGCGCTCGACGCCCTCGCCGCGTGCAGCGACATCACCGTTGCCGCCGCGTTCGGGCCGCAGCACGGTCTGCGCGGCGACAAGCAAGACAACATGATCGAATCGCCCGACTTCAACGATCCGGTGCACGGCATCCCGGTGTTCAGCCTCTATGGTGAGGTCCGTAAGCCCACGGATGCGATGATGGACACCTTCGATGTCCTCCTGATCGATCTGCAGGATCTCGGCTGTCGGATTTACACTTTTATCACCACGCTGCGCTACGTCCTGGAAGCGGCGGCGAAACACGGCAAGGAAGTGTGGGTGCTGGATCGCCCCAACCCCGTCGGCCGGCTTATCGAGGGCCTTACGCTGCGCGCCGGCTGGGAAAGCTTTGTCGGCGCCGGCCCCATGCCGATGCGTCACGGGCTCACGCTCGGCGAGTTCGGGCTATGGTTCATCGAAACGCTCAAACTCGACCTCGACTATCGCGTCATCGAGATGCAGGGCTGGCAGCCCGATGCCGCGCCGGGGTTCGGCTGGCCGCTCGGTGAGCGCCTGTGGATCAATCCCAGCCCAAACGCGCCGAACCTCTCGATGGCGCGCGCCTATGCGGGCACGGTGATGCTCGAGGGCACGACGCTTTCCGAGGGCCGCGGCACCACGCGGCCGCTCGAACTGTTCGGCGCCCCCGACATCGATGCAAGGCGCGTCATGGCGGAAATGCGAACCCTCGCGCCGCTCTGGCTACGGGGTTGCCGCCTGCGCGAGTGCTGGTTCGAGCCCACCTTTCACAAACACGCGGGCGAACTATGCCACGGCGTTCAGATCCACGCGGAAGACCCGGTCTATGACCATGACGCCTTCAAGCCCTGGCGACTGCAATCCGTTGCCTTCAAAGCCATTCGCCATCTCTATCCGGACTATCCGCTGTGGCGCGATTTTCCATACGAGTACGAGCACGGCAAGCTCGCCATCGATGTCATTAATGGCGGCCCGCTGCTGAGGGAATGGGTCGATGATGCCGCCGCGACGCCGCAAGACCTGGAGGCGCTGGCCGCGCCGGACGAGCAGGCCTGGCTGCGCGAGCGCCAGGCGCATTTGCTCTACTGACAGACGGCAATACCAGCTGTTTCGGTCGGAGTCTTAAAATGGGTGACGTAGTACTTTCAGCCCCTCAGGCCGCCGCCGTCAGTATGGACGATTGCGAAGCTCTTAACACTGCCGACCCCTGTGAAAAACGTTTCCAGAGAGCTGCCCATGGCCAACAAAGAGCCAACGCCGGCCAATGCCGCGAAGGCAGCGAAGGCAGCGAAGGCAGCGAAGAAACCATACTCATTAGCAGTAGCGCCATTCTCGTCGATCATCATTTTCTGTATAATATCAAACATTTAATTTCCCCTCGGGCCGCATTTTCTATACCACGAACATACTCGGCCGGATGGGACCTGTTGCACTCCAAGTGGGCTAGTTTGCGCTTCTAAAGAACTAGTTCTTTTGTATGAGCAGCCGCGAACAAAGACCAATCTCTCGATGGCGCGCGCCTACGCGGGCACGGTGATGATCGAGGCACGAGTCTGTCCGAGGGCTGCGGGCATCCCGCGGCAACCGAACTCCCGATCCTAGATTCCCAAAACCGTTGCTGGTCACGCATTGTTCACCGCTACGCAATGGTGCTACTTGGGAAGTCCCATCCCGCGAAATCAAAACGCATTGTAAGCGACAGGGAACCAGCTCGATGCGCGTTATCTATCACATTCCGAATGACGATTTGCGTGACGCGCAGCGCGTGTCCAAGGAGGCGGAAGCGGCGGGATTCGACGGCATCGTTGCCTTGGAAAACGCCCATGGTCCCTTCCCGCCGCTTGCCGTCGCCGCGCTGGCGACCGATCGAATCCAGCTCGGCACCGGCGTCGCCATCGCCTTCCCGCGAAGCCCGACGATCACCGCGCATGCCGCCTGGGACCTCAATAAAGCGTCGAACGGCCGATTTTATCTCGGTCTCGGTTCACAGGTGAAAGGGCACAATGAGCGGCGCTACGGCATTTCCTGGACACCGCCGGCGCCGCGAATGCGCGACTATATCGGGGCCGTCCGCGCCGTATGGCGCGCCTGGGAAATGGCGGAACCGCTCGACTATCACAGCGATCACTACACGCTGACGCTAACGACACCTAATTTCGCGCCCCAATCGTTAGGGTTGCCACGCATCCCAATCGCCATGGCCGCGGTCGGCCCCGCCATGCTGGGTGTCGCGGGCGAGGTCGCGGACGGCGTACGGCTGCATCCGTTCAGCACAAAGCGCTATCTGGCAGAACGCACGCTGGCGCAAATTGGCAGGGGGCTGAATCGCGGCAACCGGGACCGCAGCCAAATCGAAGTGATTTCCGGCGCCTTCGTCGCCACCGGACCGGACGAGGAAGCCGTCGCCAAGATGCGCGAATACATCCGCTTCCGCATCGCCTTCTACTGTTCGACGCGATCCTATTGGCGTGTGCTGGAGTTGCACGACATGGAGGAACTCGGTCATAAGCTCCGCCCCCTTCCCGCAGAACGGCGCTGGGACGAGATGGCGGCGATGATTTCCGACGAGGTGATCGACCTTTTCGCCATCGTCGGCACGCACAACACCATCGCAAAGAAGATCGAAGAGCGATATGGCGGGTTGGCCGATTCGATTTCGCTTTTCATCCCGACCGACACCCCACCGGGACCGCTGGGTGAAATCCTGCAGGACATCCAGCGCATCCCCACCCCGTTCAAAGAATACGACAGGGGCTGGTGACGCGAGCCCGCTACTTCACCACGTAGCGCGCAATCGCGTGTTTCTCCACCGCCTTCTCGTTGACCACCGCGCCAAGCCCGGGCCCGTCGGGCACCGGGCAGACGCCGTCCTTGACCGGGATAACCGGGTCGGGGGCGATGGGGTCTTCCGCCGCTTCCGGTAACCCCATGGTGAATTCCGCGCCGAAGGCATGGTTCGGTACGGCGGCGCTGAAATGCGCGGCGGCGAGCGCCTCGAGATGCGATCCGTTGGCGGTGCCGGCGCAGTTGACGTCGACGCCCGCGCCTTCCGCGATCAGGGCGATCTGCCGCCCGCGCCACAGCCCGCCCGCCTTGTACAGCTTGACGCAGAGCACATCGGCCAGCTCCGCCTGCAGGGTCTTCATCGCATCCTGCGGGGAATACACCGTCTCGTCCGCCATCACCGGCACGCCGCCGTAATCGCGCACCCGCTTCATGCCCGCATGGTCGTCGCGCAGCACCGGCTGCTCGAAATAGGACAGCGCGACATCCTTCAATGCCAGCGCCATACGGATCGCCTCGCGCGGCCGCAGGCTGCCATTGGCGTCGAGCGCGAGGCCCGGCCCGTCGCCCAGCGACTTGCGCACCGCGCGCAGCGTCTCGACGTTTTCGTCATGCTTGAGCGCTGGCCCTGCCTTGAAACAGATATAGGGCGCCTTGAATTTAGCATAGGCTTCCTCCGCCTCCGCCACCATCTGATTGACCGGACCGGCGCCGACCGACCATTCGAGCGGAATCTCCTCCTTGCACGCGCCGCCCAGCAGCGCGTGGACCGGCATCCCCATCGCCTTGCCCAGCAGATCGTGCAGCGCCACGTCGAACATCGCCATTGCCGCCGAGTTGGGCGGCAGCTTGCGTTCCATGTCGCGCAGGATGGCGGCGCGATGCCAGGCGCTGCGGCCGACCGCGAGCGGCGCGTAATAATCCTGAAGCACGGCGACGGCGCTGCTCGAGGTGTCCGCCTGGAACGGATTGACCGGCCGGATCTGACCCCAGCCGGTCAGGCCGCCGGCCCGCACGGCGACCAGGACGGAGCGCCCGACCATGCCGGTCTCGCCGTATTGGATCGGCCCGGTCGGCAGGATGCGGCGCAGCCCCGGCAACAGGTCGAGCGGAATGATCTCCACTTCGTCGATGGTGAGGGGCACCCCGGAGGGAGCCCCGTCGATTTTTTTGCCACTCGCCATTGTCGCCTCCCGAATGTGAAGCGCGGGCCGGACGGTAGGCCTCCGCGCAGTGATTTGCTATGAAACAGGCCCGCCGACGAACCCGCAAGTTGGGACCTCAATCGTGAGACCTTCACCCATCGGCAAAGCCGCCGGCCCGTCGACCTTCGCCAGAACCGCTGCCGGCTTGATGGTGACGGTGGGCCTCGTGCTGCTATTCTTTCCCGTGCTCAGCGGGCTCGGCACCACCGAGACACGCGCGCTCGGGCTGGTGCTGATCGCGGTCGGCTGCTGGAGCACCGAGGTCCTGCCGCCGCACCTCACCAGTTTCGTTTTCTTCCTGCTGGCGATGGTGTTCGAGGTGGCGGTGCCCGGCGTGGTGTTTTCCGGATTCCATTCGGGCGCGGTCTGGCTGATCTTCAGCGGCATCGTGCTCGGTATCGCCATTCAGGAGACCGGCCTCGGCACAAGGCTGGCGGAGATGGTGCTGGCCCGCGTCGGCCATTCCTACGCCCGGACCGTAATCGGCGTGAGCCTGGCCGCCTTCGCCCTTTCCTTCGTCATGCCGTCGGCGATGAGCCGGGTCGTCATGCTGACGCCGATCCTGGTCGCGTTGGCCGGGCGCATGGGCTACGCTCCGGGCAGCCTGGGCCGCGACGGCATCGTGCTCGCCGCGGCCTTCAGCACCGTGATGGCGCCGATGACGATCCTGCCGGCGACGGTGCCAAATGTGGTGATGAGCGGCCTGATCGAGAGCATCTACGGCATCACCCTGCAATACGGCGCGTTCCTCGCCCTGTTCCTGCCGGTGACCGGCCTGCTGGCGCTCGCCTCCGGGATCGCGCTCGCCCTGCTGCTGTTCCGGAATGGCGGGCCCGCTGCCCATGAGGAGGGAGAGACGGCAAGGATGAGCGGCCGCGAATGGCGGCTCGCGGCGATCCTGCTGCTGACGCTGCTGTTGTGGGCCAGCGACGGGGTGCATGGGGTGTCGCCCGCCTGGATCGCGCTCGGCGCGGCGGTGATCTGCCTGCTGCCGCGGATCGGGCTCGTTTCCGCGGCGACGCTCGGCAAGTCGGGAAATTATAGTCCCTGGTTTTTCGTCGCCGGGATCGTCGGGCTGGGCGCGGTGGTCGCCGACAGTGGATTGGCGAAGACCCTCGGCGCCCTGTTTATCGACATTTTCCGGATTGCCGCCGGGCAGGACGCCCACAATTTCGCGGCAGTGATCGGCTTCGGCTCGCTGATGTCGCTCGCCGCCAATGCGGCCGGCGCCGCCGCCGTGCTGACGCCGCTGGGCGGCGACATCGCCCGGGCGACCGGCTGGCCGCTGGAAACCGCGCTACTGGCCCAGGTGAACAGCTATCTGGTGATCTATCTGCCCTATCAGACCGCGCCGATCCTGACCGCGGTGCTGCTGGGCGGCGTGCATCACGGCCGCGCGGTGCGCATGTGCCTCGCCTACAGCGCGGTTTACCTGGTGCTGATCGCGCCGCTCGGCTTCCTATGGTGGCGCTGGCTCGGGATGTTCGCGCCCGGCGGCTGAGGCCGGCGCCTCGCGTCTTTTTTGGTTGCGGCACCGAGCCGGTGCGATTTCGCGTCAGCGAAAAACAATCTAATGAAAATCCCGTGACGGAAACAACACCTTCGCCTGCTCGCGCGGATGCTTGGGGCGGGGGATCGGCGGCGGCGGGCGGCGTTTCAGGCGTTCTTCCGGCGTGACCGGCAGGTCGCGCTTGACCTCATCCGCGTGGTCGTGCGCATGCCTGAAGGCTTCGCCCTCCGACAGCCCGTCGAGCAGCGGCGACAGATCCTCCAGCCGGTCGGCGATCACATGGGTGACGATGCCCTCGCGCTGCAGTCGGCCGGTGATCTTGAGCAGCCGCGCGGTCAGCACGACGCGGCGGAACCGCTCGAAGGTCTTCGGCCAGACGATGATATTGGCGACGCCGCCCTCGTCCTCGACGGTGACGAAGATGACGCCGCTGGCGCTGCCCGGCCGCTGGCGCACCAGCACCAGCCCGGCCACGGCCACCCTGGCGCCGTCCGCCGTTTTGACGAGGTTTTCCGCCGCGAGGACCCCATTGGCCGTCATCCAGGGCCGCAACAGGTGCAGCGGGTGGCATTTCAGCGAGAGCCGCAGCGCCGCGTAATCCTCCACCACTTCCTCGCCGATCGCCATTTCGGGTAAGACGACGTCCGGCTCCTCGGCCCGTTCGCTGTCGCCGACGGCGGCGAACAGCGGCAACGGGATCTCGCCCAGCCCCTTGACCGCCCACAGCGCCTGCCGGCGGTTCAACCCCATCGAGCCGAAGGCGTCGCCGCGGGCCAGCTTCTCCAGCACCGCCGGCCGCAGCGCCGCCCGCTGCCACAACGCCATCGGGTCGCGATACCCGTTGCCGCGCGCAGCCATGAGACGGCGCGTGTCTTCCTCCGCGAGCCCCTTGATCTGCCGCAGGCCCAACCGTAACGCCAGGCCATCTTTAGTCGTCGCGGCACCGGCCCGCTCCCCCTCCCG
>CAYYBI010000158.1:0-3027 GCA_964469835.1 uncultured Rhodospirillaceae bacterium | reverse complement strand
ACGCTAGAGAATGGATTTCTATAGAGGTATCTCTTCGTATTGCCGAGTATCTTTGTTCCAACTATGGAGATCCAAACATAACAAATCTAATAAATAATCGGGAAATTATTGGTTAATATAAGATAAAAATATATAAAATATGTTGTTTTATAGAAATATTCTAAAGAACTCGTAAAAATATTGTTAACTAACTCGGGCGATCTGTATAGATATCGCATATTAACTAAAATGAACGCGGAATTGGAGGCGATATTACTTGCCGTATCGCGCCCATGAGTGTTCTATTCAGGAATGGAACAAGACAGAATTTCGATGCAAGCAACGTTACTTAAAAAGATTCCGATAGCCGCTGTTTTCATGTGCGTTTTGAGCGGCTGTTCCGTCTCGCCTACCGTCGACGCAGCGTCATGGACGTTCGACGGCTTCAGTATTCTTCTGACCGGCAAAGGTACAATGGATCACGCCGTTTCGGCCGCGGCCGGCCAGGACTGCGTGATGATGCGCATGATCAAGAACCAGAGGGTTTGTGTTCCGCTTGATGAAGATGTCGCGGGCGACCGGCTGGTTTTCAAATTCGAGAATTTGTCCTGGACCGGCAGTTCAAAGGACCAGATCGCCAACGGCGACCCGTTGAGCGTCAGTCCGGCCATTGCCGACATCGTACAGCCCCTTGGCGCCACGGTGCTGGTGGAGGCCCGGTCCACGGCCGTCGCCGCTGTCGCCGCGGATGCGATTCCCATTCAAGCGATGATGGGCGGCCAGGAGCCAGACAGTTGGACATCAGTCTTCTCCGGTTTGATCAAGGACAAGGCGGCAATGCCGATGACTTCGCCGGACCGCGCCACGCGGCTCTGGCTGGCGGTGGAGTGAGCGGCCGCATCGGCGCTCGATTCGTGCCACGCGACGTTTCCGACGGCGGGATTTCTTCCTGCCGTTTTTGATTCACCGAGTCCACGGGGATACGGCCGGACATTGATCCGGCGGCCGGCATGCGCTATCCGCTTGGATGGCCCCGTACCAGCGCCCTGTCCGTCGACGCGGTAATGGCAGCCACCTGCCGGTCGGCCGGACCGCGGGTGGCCGGGCGGGTGCGAAACAAACGGACCGTGTTGCGGAGGCGGACAGACGCATGAAGATGATACTGGTCATAGCCGCCGGCGGCGCCCTGGGTGCGGTCGCCCGCCATATGGTCAATAATCAGGTGACCGCGTGGTTCGGCGACGATTTCCCATGGGGAATTCTGGCCGCGAACGTGGTGGGATCCTTCGTGATGGGGGTGCTCGTCGGCGTGTTGGGTTTTACCTGGTCGCCGCCCCAGGAGGTTCGCGCCTTCATTGCTGTCGGATTTCTTGGTGCGTTCACCACGTTTTCGACCTTCTCCCTTCAGGTTGCGCTCCTGTACGAGCGCGGGCAGACGGGACTGGCTGCTCTTTACATCGCCGCCTCGGTGTTGCTCGCGATTGGCGGATTGTTTGCCGGTCTGGCGCTGGTCAAGAGCATCGTCTTATGAGCGGGGTCGAAACCATCGAGGTCGCCGCCGAGGAGGGCGACCTGCGGCTTGACCGCTGGTTCCGCCGCCATTATCCGGCGCTCAAGCACGGACGGCTGGAAAAGCTGCTGCGTACCGGGCAGGTTCGGGTCGACGGCAAACGCGCCCAGGCCGGGTTGCGGCTTGCCCCGGGACAGTGGGTCCGGGTCCCGCCACAGGCTGCCGCAGAAGGGCCCGCACCGCCGACGAAACAGCCGGGCGCCGGCAAGGCGGATCGGGAATTCGTCCGGTCGCTGATCATCCACCGGGACGACGACGTGATCGTTTTGAACAAGCCGCCAGGCCTGGCCGTACAAGGCGGGACGGGCACCACGCGGCATCTCGATGCGATGCTGGACGCATTGCGTTTCGGCAAGAAGGAACGCCCCCGTCTGGTCCACAGGCTGGACCGGGACACCAGCGGCGTGCTGTTACTCGCGCGCAGTGCTGCGGTGGCGGCGCGGCTGGGCCGGGTCTTCCAGGGCCGCAAGGTTCGAAAAACCTATTGGGCGCTGGTGGTGGGGCGGCCCGAGCCGGCACAGGGGCGGATCGACTTGTCGCTGGAAAAACGCCCGGGTCCCCGTGGCGAGCGCATGACCGGTGGCGAGGGAGGCGGCAAGCGCGCCGTGACGCTTTATCGCGTGTTGGAGAACGCCGGCCCGATTGCCGCCTGGCTGGCGCTGCGGCCGCTGACGGGGCGGACCCATCAGCTGCGCGCCCACTGCGCGGCGATCAGACATCCAATTGTCGGCGATGGCAAGTACGGCGGCGCCGACGCCTATCTGCCAGCCGAGGAGGTGACCCGACTCCTGCACCTGCATGCAAGGGAGTTGTCGTTGCCTCACCCGTCGGGCCATGGTGTGCTGCGCGTTCAGGCCGGACTTCCGCCGCACATGGCGAGAAGCTGGCGGTTGTTCGGGTTCAATCCCGATCTGGCCGGCGACCCGTTTGCCGAGTTGGAATAGAGCCGACGGAAACCAAGGGTGCCGGAGTTGCCGCAGCGCTGGCCTACTGGTAATCGAGGCCCGATACCATTATCTCTGTGTAACGAGATCGCACGGCGAACTTACTCATGATCAGACGCGAATCGTCCTCACCCTGTCTTGCAGTCTTCGACTGCGACGGGACATTGGTGGACAGTCAGCACAACATCGTGGCCGCGATGACCGAAGCGTGGCGCGTGTTCGGTCTCGAGCCGGTGACCGGCGGTGCGGTCCGGCGCGTCGTGGGGCTGCCGCTGGTCGACGCCATCGCGATTCTTTTTCCCAACGGTGAACGCCGGGATCATATTGCGCTCAGCGATCTCTACAAGGACGCTTTCCGTACCCTGCGACAGCAGCCAGACCATCACGAGCCCCTCTATCCGGGCGCCGCCGAAGCTCTCAACCGGCTGGAGGCGGACGGCGTCCTGCTCGCGGTTGCGACCGGCAAGTCGCGGCGCGGCCTGGTTGCGACGCTGGACCGGCATGGACTG
This sequence comes from uncultured Rhodospirillaceae bacterium, assembly GCA_964469835.1. Classification (GTDB taxonomy): domain Bacteria; phylum Pseudomonadota; class Alphaproteobacteria; order UBA8366; family UBA8366; genus JAOTYV01. Next base: position 25 of record CAYYBI010000158.1, on the reverse strand, counting down.
GTCGGACGCTTCACTGTGCTCAAGA
>CAYYBI010000157.1:0-6512 GCA_964469835.1 uncultured Rhodospirillaceae bacterium | reverse complement strand
CGCAAGATCGAGCCCAACCCAAAATTGCCGCGATACCTTCAAACCGTGCGTGGCCGCGGCTACGTGCTACGGCCCGACGAATAGGCCGGCGCAATGCACCCCTTCGAGCTCTTCAAACGCCTTCTACCCAAAACACTGTTCGGCCGCGCCCTGATGATTTTGGTGACGCCGCTGATACTGCTGCAGCTGGTCGCGACCCATATATTCATCGACCGGCATTGGGAAACGATAACACGGCGGCTCACCAGTGCAATTGCCGGCGAGATCGCGGTCTTCATCAGCGAATCTCAGCGCGACCAGACACCGAAAACTCGAGAGCGCCTGTTCCGCGAGGCCCAACAGATGTTACAGCTGCGGATGGCCTTCACTGCGGGCGCCGTCCTCCCCGACGGAAAACAGGAATTCAGCGGTCTTCTCGACCGAACACTTGCCCGATACCTGAAGGCACGCCTTCAACGCCCCTTCGTTATCGACACGACTGTATTCAAGGAAAAAGTCATTATCGACGTGCAATTGCCGGACGGCGTGCTAACGGTTATCGCGCCCGGCGAACGGCTGTTCAGTTCGACCACGTATATTCTGCTGTTCTGGATGATTGGCACCTCACTGATCCTGATTGCCGTCGCGGTGATATTTCTGCGCAACCAGATCCGGCCGATTCGGCGGCTTGCCGCAGCAGCGGATCGTTTCGGCAAGGGGCGCGGCCTTGATCAGGAATTTCATATTTCGGGCGCCCGCGAAGTGCGGCAGGCGGGCTCCGCTTTCAATCTAATGCGGGCGCGAATCAGCCGGCAAATCCGGCAGCGTACCGACATGTTGTCAGGCGTCAGCCATGATCTGCGCACGCCACTTACACGCATGAAGCTGCAACTGGCGATGCTTGGCGACGACGAAGAAATTGGTGAACTCAACGCCGATGTGGTCGAAATGGAGAAAATGATCGAGGGGTATCTGACCTTCGCACGGGGCGAGGGCGATGAGCCTGCGGTCGAGTTCGACGTGTCCGAGCTGATCGAAACCGCTGTTGCCGGCTGGCGTCGCAATGGCTCGGAGATCGACTGTCATGTCGAGGGGACGCTCATGCTTCCGATTCAAAAGGATGGCCTGCGCCGCTGCATCGATAATCTCATTTCGAACGCCGATCGTTACGGCAATCATATTTGGGTTCGCGCGGGCATCCGTGACGAGGCAATAGAGTTTACCGTCGACGACGATGGCCCGGGAATTCCGGAAGAAAATCGCCAGGCCGTCTTCAGGCCATTTCATAGGCTGGAAGAGTCACGCAATCCGGAAACCGGCGGCACCGGCCTCGGCTTGGCCATCGCACGCGATATTGCACGCAGCCATGGCGGCGATATCAGCCTCGAAGAGTCGCCGCATGGCGGTCTACGCGCACGGGTGCGGCTGCCGATTTAACGGCGAAGCACAGGGCCGACCGGCGCTAGAACAGCTTTCCGCCATTCGGGACGGTCCGGTCCGGCCGCAGCAAGACGACATTCCCATCGGCGTCGGGAAATCCAAGCACGAGGATTTCCGACATGAACTTGCCGATTTGCTTCGGCGGGAAATTGATCACCGCCGCCACTTGGCGTCCGGTCAAATCATCCGGACTGTAATATTTCGTAAGCTGCGCCGACGTTTTCCGCTCACCAATCACCGGTCCAAAATCGACCCACAGCTTGATTGCGGGCGTTCGCGCCTCGGGAAAGGCGTCCGCGCGCAGTACGGTTCCCACCCTGATATCGACCTTCAGGAAGTCGTCAAAGCTGATGGTCATGCCGTTCCTTTCGAGACCCGGTACTGGGAACAAACCATGGCTGGCCGGATTTCCACGCCGTTACGATTCCTCGGTCTTCGCCATGCGACGTTCGAAAGGCGCCGCGTCCGGGAAACGGCCGGCCCATGGCTCCACCCGCCGCAGATAGCCGTCCAACGCCGCCATGGTGCGCGCATGGTCAGGGCTCTCATCGGTGGCCCAGACGCGCAGCGTGGCAAACCATATCAATGCCAGCCCCTTGCCCCGCAGCAACCCAAAGGGACCGCGCGCCGGCAGCCCCGCCGCCTCCAAAATACCTGCCATCAGGCGCAAGACCTCCGGCGCAACGGCAAGCATCCCGACCGGATCTCGCGGCAGATCCCGCAATACCGCGGCTATCGCCGCCTGCTGCGGGTTCAGCAAGTCGATGCGTTGCATGAGCAGTTCGAAAAGGCGGTCGCGCGGCGAGTCTTCCGCGTCGAAGGGCAGCTCCAGCGCCGCGGCCTGCCGTTCGATCGCCTTCGCATGGGAAAGCAGGATGGCCATCTTGCACGTATATCGCCGGCGAAGTTCGGTGTCGCCCACCCCTGAACCATCGGCGATGTCGCGCAGACTGAGCGCGTGCCATCCTTTCTCGGCGGCAAGTCGCAAGGCCGCGGCGACCACAGTCCCGTCAGTGTCTTCGGATTTGTCGGTCATACGGAGATACTAGCGGCGGAGGTCGCCGGTCCGCCAGAGTCTATGGCAGCCGGACCGACGCCCCTATCCCGCCAGCTCGCGGCCGCGCTGGGTCGCGGCATCGATCGCCTGCGTCATGAGATCCTGCATCCCCGGTTCCGCCATCAACACCTGAAGCGCCGCAAAGGTGGTGCCGCCCGGGCTCGTGACGTTTTCACGCAATTGCGCGGGCGCCTCGTCGCTCTCCAAGGCGAGCTCACCCGCGCCGGCAACGGTGACCAGCGCAAGCCGTTCCGCCAGCGTCCGCGGCAGCCCTGCCGCCTCGCCGGCCTTGGCCATCGTTTCGATAAGTAGAAAGACATAGGCAGGGCCGCTGCCTGAGACGGCGGTCACCGCATCCATCAATGCCTCATCATCGATGCTGACCGCTTCGCCAATCGCCGATAACAATGCTTCGGCCACGGCAAGTTGCGCCGTGCTTGCATGGGCGTTGGGGCACACCACCGTTATTCCCCGCCCAATCGCCGCCGGCGTGTTCGGCATGGCCCGCACCATCGCCGCCGTTGGGCCGAGGCGTTCCTCGAAAAACCGGATCGGCGTGCCCGCGGCAATTGACAGAAAAAGGGTCGAGGGCTGGGAAAACCGCGCGTATGCGGGCGCGACCATATCCATGAGTTGCGGCTTTACGGCAAACACGACGACTTCCGGATCCAGGTCGGGCGGCAGCGACTCGGTATCCTCAGCGACATGGACCGACGCATGCTGATCGAACTGCGCCGCGCCCTGCGGCTCGACCACCCAGACGCCTGCCGCGGCGACACCGCTTTCGAGCCAGCCCGACAGCATGGCAGACCCCATCTTGCCGCACCCCGCGAGCAGAAGCGGCCGTTCCAAGCTTATCGTCATGTTATGTACTCCGGATCAGGCTTCGCCAACTGTCTCCATCATAGCAGAAGCCACCGCATCCGAAGGGCTATGTCCCGCCCAGACCACGAATTGCAATGCCGGGTAAAGGCGTTCGCATTCGGCCAAGGCGATATCCACCATATCCTCGAGCAACTCCACCGCGGGAATATTCCCGCCACGTGTCAGGATCGTGTAGCGGTACATCGGCAGCCGATCCTCCGAGCTGACATCGAAGTGCCCCAACCATAGCTTTTCGTTGACGAGGCAAACCAACTCGGTCACCGGCGTTCGCTTCTCTTCCGGTATCCGGGTATCGAAAACACAGGTGAAATAAAGGGCGTTGAGATCTTCGCGCCAGATGAAAAACATCCGGTAGTCGCACCACCGGCCGGTCGTTTCCACGATCAGCTCATGATCGCTCGACCGATCGAATGCCCATTCGTTGGCGACCACCACTTCCTCGAGCAGGTCGATCGGATTGAGCGATTCCCCACCAATGTCCGCAGGCAAGAACCTCATAGGCGCGATCTCCCAAACACTGGCAATGATGTGAAAAAATCGACGCCGATCATGCGGGGCATAATGCCGTCCTGTTCACGCGCCGATCGCACGAGCGAATCGACATATAGTGGTATAGGTGGGGTATGAACCACAAGACCTAGATTGCCAGAAGAGAGTCCGCCGACGCAAGCAGAGTTTGCCCGCGGTCGAAATTATTTCGCCGAAACGGGATTTGTGCTCTTCAGGGTAAGCCTCGGAACAGGCCGGGAGCAATTTTCCGGCCGAATAATCCGGCTATTTTGCCTTGGCCGCCGGCCCGCGCGAACGCCGTGGCTTCGATGCTGCGAGTTTCTTGTCCGTGGCACTTTTCTTGTCGGTGGCACTTTTCTTGTCCGTGGCGGCGGCCAGAGCGGCTTCGAGTACGGCCACCCGCTTTTCGAGGGCTTCTTGCTCCATCCGTGCCTTTTCGGCCATCGCCTTTACCGCCTCGAATTCATCGCGCGGCACCACATCCAGGTCGGACAGCACGCGTTCTAGCCGTTGCTTGAAGAGATTTTCGATTTCGACCCGCACATCGTTTAGCGTACCGAACGCACCGCCGGCCACACGGGCCAAATCATCGAGTATCCGATTGTCGGTTTGCATTGAATCCTCGCATCGTCAGCGCGAATTAGCGCGCGCCTATGGATATAAGCGGCGGCCACGCCGGAAACAAGCAACGCGTTCGCCTTGCCCGTCCACCGCAGCCTCGCCTATAAGGAGGCGGCCTTCCCACGGCGGATTTCTATGCCCATGATCCTGGTTACCGGCGGCGCCGGATTTATCGGCTCTAACCTCGTCGCCGCCCTTGCGGAGCGCGGACACGCCGACATCGTCCTGTGCGACGTGCTCGACGATCCCGCAAAGATCGCCAACCTCGCCAAACATCCGGTCGAGGAGATCATTCCGCCGGACCGGTTGTTCGAGTGGCTCGACACGGCCGGCGACGCAGTTGCGGCGGTCTTCCATATGGGCGCGATCTCGTCGACCACCGAAACCGACATGGACCGTCTGCTCGACAACAATCTCGGAGTCTCCCTCGACCTTTGGCGCTGGTGCACCGTCCACCATCGGCCCTATATTTATGCGTCCTCCGCGGCGACCTATGGCGGCGGCGAAAACGGCTTCGAGGACGACAACGACCCGGTAGCGCTGGCGCATTTGCGGCCGCTAAACGGATACGGCCTATCGAAGCACATGTTCGACCTGAACGCCGTTCAACTCGCCCGCGCGGGGTATCACCCGCCGCAATGGGCCGGCCTGAAATTCTTCAACGTCTATGGGCCGAATGAGCAGCACAAGGGCGGTCAACGAAGTGTTGCGATCCAGCTCTTCGAACAAATAACCGCGGCGGATAGCGTACGGCTGTTCCGGTCGCACCACCCGGACTACGAAGACGGCGGCCAGCAACGCGACTTCATCTGGGTCGGCGATTGTGTCGATATGATGCTGTGGCTGCTCGACAACCCGACGGTCAGCGGAATCTTCAATTGCGGCACAGGGCAAGCGCGCAGTTTCCGCGATCTTGCCGAAGCCTGTTTCGCCGCAATGGATCGGGAGCCCAAAATCGACTTCATCGACACCCCTGAAAACATCCGTTCGAACTACCAGTATTTCACGGAGGCGAATCTCCAGCGCATCCGGCAGGCAGGCTACACGAAACCGTTCACCTCGCTCGAAGACGGCACCGCCAGCTACATTCGCAACTACCTCACCACCAACGACCCGCACAGGTAGGACGATGGATTATTTCCAGTTCCCCGACCTCGATCCGGTCGCCCTGCAAATCGGCCCCTTGGCGATACGCTGGTACGCCCTGGCCTATATTACCGGGCTGATCGGCGGCTGGCAGTATTGTTTGCGGCTCGCAAAACGGCCGCCCAACGTGGTCTCGCCGATTCATATCGATGATTTCATGGTGTGGGCGACCGCTGGCGTCATACTCGGCGGACGGCTCGGCTTTGTGCTGTTTTATCGACCGGATTTTTATCTCGCCAACCCGTCCGAGATTTTTCAGGTCTGGAAAGGCGGCATGTCCTTCCATGGCGGGCTGCTCGGCGTCATCGCCGCGATGGTTATCTTTTCGCGCCGCAGGAATATACCGGTACTTGCCCTGGCCGACATCGTGGCCGCGGCAACGCCGATCGGCCTGTTCTTTGGCCGCATCGCCAATTTCATAAACGGTGAATTGTGGGGCCGGGTCACGGACGTTCCCTGGGCGGTCATCTTCCCCCATGCCGGACCACAACCGCGCCATCCAAGCCAATTGTACGAGGCGGCGTTGGAAGGCGCCGTGCTGTTCATTGTTCTTTGGATTCTGCTGTTCCGGTTCAGTGCAATGCGATGGCACGGCATGCTGTCGGGCAGCTTCCTGATCGGCTACGGCCTTGCCCGCATCGTCTCGGAAACGATGCGCGAGCCGAGCGCCCATCTTGATTTCGTTCCGATCGGAACGACGTTCGGGCAATGGCTTTCCGTGCCGATGGTGCTGTACGGCATCTATCTCTTGGTCCTCGCACGGCGGCGCCCGCCGGTCGCCGCCACGCCGGACCCGTGAGCACGCTCACCCAACTCCTGGCCCGTCGTATCGCCCTGCAAGGGCCCATCAGCATCGCAACCTACATGGCCGAGG
>CAYYBI010000156.1:0-2560 GCA_964469835.1 uncultured Rhodospirillaceae bacterium | reverse complement strand
ATCTCAAGACATTTTGTGGCGATTCGTTGCCCATGGCATGATCCGGAACAGCGGATAACAACACGGGTGGAGATGTTCGATGGTGAAACCTGTACGGCGCGTTGTCACGGGGCACGATGCAAGCGGCAAGGCGGTCGTGATTATGGATAGCGCGGCAACCAATATCGTCACGTCCGAACATCGCCCGGGCAGTCGTACCAATTTGTGGCGAACAACGTCCATGCCGGCTTGTTTCGGCGGCGACCGGGATGAGGCGGACGCGGTGTTCACGACCGAGCCGCTCGCCAACGGCGTCAACTTTCGCATCAACGAATTCCCGCCTTCGAGCGACGCGGAAATCGCGGCCTATGACAGCACCAAGGCTTTTGCCGATGTCGGCTCGGCGCATTTGGTCGTCGAGGGCGCGCGGCATCCCTTCATGCACCGAACCGAAACGGTGGATTTTGCGATCGTGCTGGAGGGGGAAATCGACATGCTGCTCGACGAGGAAGACGTGCATTTAAAAGCCGGCGACGTCGTCATCCAGCGCGGCACCAACCACGCCTGGGCCAACCGGTATGACGAGGTTTGCCGGATCGCCTTTGTGCTGATCGACGGCGTGGATGAAAACGGCGAGAAACGGCCGCGGCCCTCGGCGGTGCAACCCTAGGCCTATCGGCGTCCGAAACACGGTATCTTGGTACGGTTCTGTCACCAAGATATGATTGGGAGGGAGCCCGGTGACGGATGTACACTGACGCGATTGTTATGCCTTGGCTCCTCTACGACTGGTGGTGGGACCAAACGACATGTCATGAGTGAGCCGCGGCCGTTCGAAGCAACGGGTAGCGAGGAACGATCATGGCCAGCATACGAAATCCCGCCGAATGGGCGGTCGACCATCTAAGAGATGCGGTTCTCCATCTGGAATCCGTCGGTCATTCCATTGGCGGCGCCAGGGCGGGTACGGAGTCCCGCCATCCGGCGGTGCGCCGGATCAAGGTTGCCGACCTTCGGGAGGTCCTGGCGCGAGGGTTTGCGGACTTTAGTGCGTGCCGGACCGATGTTGTCTTCCTGTGCGTCATTTACCCCGTGGTTGGCATTCTCCTGGCACGGTTTGCCTTCGATTATGACATGCTGCCGTTGCTTTTCCCGGCGGCGTCCGGCTTCGCGCTCATCGGCCCGGTCGCGGCGGTGGGACTTTATGAGATGAGCCGGCGGCGCGAACAGGGCATCCAGGCTGGCTGGGCGGATGCCTTCGGCACGGTCCGCTCGCCGTCCTTTGGGGCGATCGCGGTGCTGGGACTGTTGCTGTTGGCGATTTTCGTCCTGTGGCTGGCTGCTGCCCAGGCGATCTATGCCGCCACCCTCGGGCCCGCGCTGCCGTCCTCGGCCGCGGCATTTGTTCGCGATGTGCTGACGACCGGCGCGGGGTGGACGATGGTCGCCGTCGGGGTGGGCGTCGGCTTCCTCTTCGCCGCGCTGGTGCTGGCGATCAGCGTCGTATCGTTTCCGCTGCTGCTCGATCGGAATGTCGGGCTCGGAACGGCGGTTTCGACATCATTCCGCGTCGTGGCCGCGAATCCGGGCGTCTCTGCCGTTTGGGGCCTGATCATCGCCGGCAGCCTGGTGCTCGGGTCGATCCCGCTATTCCTTGGCCTCATCATCGTCATGCCCATACTCGGGCACGCCACGTGGCATTTCTATCGCAAGGCGGTGGAGCGCTAAGCCTGTCCTTGTCGGCGTGCTTCAACGCGTTGACGATTCGCGCCGGTAATCACGCGGTCATCAGCGTGTGGACATGTGCGGCGGTGCTGCGGGCGAGCGCGGCCAGGTCGTAGCCGCCTTCGAGGGTGGAAACCAGCCGTCCGTCGCAGCACTCTGCCGCGACCTGCATCAGTTCCGCGGTCACCCAGGCGTAATCCTCGTCCTGGAGGTTGAGGTTGGCCAAGGGGTCGGCGAAGTGGGCGTCGAATCCGGCGGAAATGAATACGAAATCCGGATCGAACCGGCGGAGCGCCGGCAGGATCGTGTCGGTCATTGCCGCGCGGAAGGCGTCGGAACCGCTGGATGCGGCGAGCGGGGCGTTGACGATGTTTCCCTCGACGCCGCGTTCCCCGGTGCTGCCGGTGCCGGGATAGAGCGGTGACTGGTGGGTCGAGGCGTAGAACAGGTCGGGCTCGTTCCAGAACATCGCCTGGGTGCCGTTGCCGTGGTGCACGTCGAAATCGATTACCGCGGCGCGGCTGATGCCATGAACGGCACGGGCATGGGCCGCGCCCACGGCCACATTATTGAACAGGCAGAAACCCATCGCCGTCGCCGCTTCCGCGTGATGTCCCGGTGGGCGAATTGCGCAAAAGGCATTGCGCGCGCCGCCGCCGGCTACCGCGTCCACCGCCGCGCAGACGGCGCCGGCGGCGCGCAAGGCGGCTTCGCCCGACCCGGGCGAGACATGGGTGTCGCCGTCCAGTGACTTTCGGCCTTCCGCCGGGATGGCGTCGAGCACCGCCTGGACGTAGTCGCGGTCGTGGACCCGGGCGATCTGATCTATGTCGGCGCGTGGCGCTTCCCGGCGGTC
>CAYYBI010000155.1:0-3456 GCA_964469835.1 uncultured Rhodospirillaceae bacterium | reverse complement strand
CGCGAGCGCCTCCTGCTTCGAGACCGGCCCGGGCGGCCCTTGGCGCGTCGAAGCGCTGTTCACAGACATGCCCGACCACGCGGCGCTGGCCGCGTCCGTCGCGCTGGCCGCCGCCGCGGCCGGCGTGAAGGCGCCCGAATTCGTCGTCCGGCCGCTGGCGGCGCGCGACTGGCTGGCCGAGAACCGGGCATCCTTCCGGCCCGTCGCCGCGGGGCGGTTCTTCATCCATCCGACCTTCTTCGAGGGACGCGCGCCGGCCGGCGCCCACGCCATCGCGCTCGACGCCGCCACCGCGTTCGGCTCCGGCGCGCACGGCACGACGCGGGGCTGCCTGCTGGCGCTCGACGGCATCGCGCGGCGGCGCCGGCCCCGGCGAATGCTCGACATGGGCTGCGGCTCCGGGATCCTCGCCATCGCCATGGCCAAGGTCTGGCGGCGCCCCGTACTGGCCGTCGATATCGACGAGGAGGCGGTGCGGGTGACGCGCGCCAACGCGCACGTCAACCAAGTCGGCCGGCTGGTCCGGGCCGGCGCGGGCGCGGGGTTCGCGGCGCCGCTGCTGCGCCGGCAGGGAAGCTTCGAGCTGATCGCCGCCAACATCCTGGCAAAGCCGCTGGAGAGGATGGCGCCGGCGCTGGCCCGTGCGCTCGCGCCCGGCGGCGCAGCCGTGTTGTCCGGCCTGCTCACCCACCAGGAGGCCCCGGTAATCGCCGCCTGTCGTGCGCAGGGCCTGTCGCTGACCCGCCGCATCCGGATCGGGTCCTGGTCGACGCTGGTGCTAAAGCTCGGGAAGGCGGCTGATTGGGATTGAAATGCTATTATCGTTCTGGGGTTTCGCTGGCGATCAGTTTTTGGTTGCGATAATCAAATCCTGATAGCTCAAGAATGTATCTCTGTTGCACCAAGAACCGTAATGGATTGGCCGATCGATCGTCAGATTGTATTTCGCAAACAACTTGGTGACAAAGTCCTCCTTGTAAGCGATTGCCAACTCCGGATTATCCTTGCTGATTGTTAGGCAGCCGTCGACCCAATCCTTGAAATCAAGCGTGCTGTGACCCTCCTTGATGAGCTTTTCCGACTCCGCATTCAGGATAAAGAAGGTGATCAGACACCTACCCTTGGGTTGAAGCACACGAGAAATTTCACTCAGGTAATGTTCCAGGTCCGACGGAAGCATATGTGTGAACACCGACGTCAAGAAAACAAAATCAAAGAACTCCCCATTAAATGGAAATTCGTATTCGACAGCTTTCATTGTGCCATTAGGATTGTACATTTTATTATATATGTCGCTATGCATAAAATGAAAATTGCTGAATTTCTTTGTTATATTTCTATTACACCAAGTTATCCCCATTTTTACGATATCAAAGCCCCAATATTCGCCCCTTGAATCCAAGTAAGTAGTCAACGGTGCGGCCATTCGGCCGATGCCGCATCCTATATCCAGGACTTTTTCGTCTGGTTGTAACCTTCCCAAATCAACGAAATATTTTTTGAACTCGAGCCCTATCTCTTCGAAACCACCTCCGCCAACGAAGTCCATGGATCTTGGTGGTATCAATTTTCCCCTGTTCTTTATATTATCAATGGCATCCGGCACGATGTGTTTCATTCTTTTTTTGACAGCCTTCAGGACGCCGGTCGGAGATTTTCCCGGACTCGCACTCATGAATTTCTGCCCCCCGTAGCTGGCGGTGCTCGGCACGGTAGCGCAACAGGCACGGCCACATGTTGGTTGGGTCGTGCCCCGGTGATTTCGATATCTTAGCCGAATTGCAACAACTCCAACCTGCCATAACGCGGTGGGTTTGTGAAATGGTTTTCGCCTTGGGACGGTCTCGGGAAACAGCGTTGCGACCGTTGGCGAGGATGGCGCCGGTGCTCAATCTGGCCCCGTGTGTGTCGCGATCCCGTCCGGCCTGCTCACCACTAAGGCGGCGCCGGTGATCGTACCCTGTTGCGCCCAGTGCCTGCGCCTCCTCCGCCGTATCCGCAACGAGACCTGGTTGACGTTGGATTTCGGACGTGGCCGTCGATCCGCTGGGCCGATAGCCGGATAGATTTACCACAGAGGCACAGAGGCACAGAGGCACAAAGACACGAGAGGTTTCTTCGGACTTACCGCTCCCTCGTTGTCTCTGCGTCTCTGTGGTTATTTGATTCGATGCCGCAGGCCCGGCAGCGACCGGCGTGCCCTGGCAAAAATAAAAGGGCGAAACCCGGTTTCGCGGTTTCGCCCTTGCGTTAAGTCCTTGCGGCCGCGCCCTACGGCTTGATGTAGGTGTATCCCATCTGCTGCAGGCGGGACAGTTCGGCAACGCCGCTGGGGACGATGTCCTCTTCATAGACGTCGAAAAGATCCTTGTCGTAACTGATCTTGCGCCCCTTCAGCGTGTTGTTGCAGACGTGAAATGCGACGTTCTGCGATTTCAGGCTGGCCACCGCGCCTTCGAGCTGATCGCTGCTCTTGGCGTTCACCAAGAGGCCCAGCCCGTTGCCGTGCAGGACGACCTTGATGTCCATGTTCTCGGCGCCGACGGCATTGATGTGGTTCTGGATATTTCGCATCGCACCGCGATACTTCTTGTCGCCGTCACCGCCATCGTAGTTGATGTGGTAGACGACCTTCTGCTGCCCATATCGTTCGCCGGCGCTCGCGCCGCTGACGAGAAGCCCGACGATCGCCAAAGTCGCGGCCAATACACTGATAAATCTCATGGTTTCCTCCTTGTTCCGGCCAATTAACAGTGTTCTTGTGTTTTTCCCGCCCCAAAGCCGGGCGGGGATCGCGGACGACTATCCCCTATTTCAGCGAAACATTCAAGTTCTTGAATGTTCCTGGAAATTCTCGTGCCGCGCGTTTCCCTGCCGTTCCATCATGTGGTCCCGGCGACTTCAGCCGTCCCCGTAATACTCCCGGTACCAGGCAACGAAGCGCCGCACGCCGTCCTCGATGCTCGTGCCCGGCGTCCAGCCCGTGGCTGCCCGCAGGTCTGACGTATCGGCCCAGGTTTGCTTCACGTCGCCCGGCTGCATCGGCATCATGTTCTTGTCCGCCTTGCGGCCAAGTGCGTCTTCCAGGATTTCGATGAAGTGCATCAGGTCGACGGGGCGACCGTTACCGATGTTGTAGATGCGGTACGGGGCGGTGCGGCTCAGCGCCGGGTCCTCGGCGCCGTCCGGGGCCACGGATGGTTTCGGCACGGCCGCCAGCACAAGCAGCACGCCCTCGGCAATGTCGTCGATATAGGTGAAATCCCGGCGCATCTCGCCATCATTGTAGATATCGATCGCCCGTCCCTGCGAGATCGCCGTCGCGAACAGCACCGGTGCCATGTCCGGCCGACCCCATGGCCCGTACACCGTGAAGAAGCGCAGGCCGGTCGTGGGGATACCGTACAGATGGCTGTACGTATGGGCCATCAGCTCGTTGGCGCGCTTGGTCGCCGC
>CAYYBI010000154.1:0-17208 GCA_964469835.1 uncultured Rhodospirillaceae bacterium | reverse complement strand
AAAATGTAATCGCTGACGCCATAGAGCAGCGCGATCGAGAACATGTAGAGAATGACGATATCGGTCGCGAGCAGGCCGGAGGCCTCGATCATACGCTGGCCGATGCCTTGAATGCCGAACAGTTCGGCCGCCACAACGGTCATCCAGCCCTGGCCGAGCCCGGCGCGCAGGCCGCTGAGGATGCCGGGCGCCGCACCGGGCAGGATCACCTTGCGCAACAACGCCGGAAAACTGCGGTGGCCGAAGGCGCGGGCGACTTCGATCAGATCCTTGTCGACCGCCTGCACCGCCGCCATCGCGGTGAAGTAATTGATCCAGAAGATACCGATCGAAATGATAAAAGCGGCCGCCGTCTCGGAAATGCCGAACCAGATGATCGCGAAGGGGATCCAGGCGAGCGGCGGGATCGGCCGCAGCACCCGGGCAAGCCACGCCTGTGACGCCTCGACCCGCGGAAACAACGCGACCGCAACGCCCAGCGTGACGCCGAGCAACGACCCCAGCACAAAGCCGATGGTGTAATGCCGCAGGCTCGACCACACCATCACCTGCCAGAACCCCTCGCGGATTTCCGACATCAGCGCCGGCGGGATGGTGCTGGGGGGCGGCAGCAAATGGGTCTCGATCAGCCCGCTCCGGCCGAGCCCCTCCCACAGCAGCAGGAAACCGGCTAGCCCGACGGCCGACAGCGCGTAGCGCGTAATCGGTTTCACGGTGACCGGCTTCCCGAACGTCCGCCGCCGCTATTTACCCAGGTTCTTCGCGGCGTCGCGGTAGATACTCAGATCGAACAAACCATCGACCGACACCTTGGTCTTGATCTTCTCGCTCTTTTGGAAGTCATGCATATATTTGGTTTGCTTCAGAATCCTGTTCGGGTCTGCCTCGAAGTTGGAGGATGGCGAACTGAGCGATTTTTGAATCGTGCCGACGTCGATCAACCCCTTCGCGACGAAGTTCTTTACGTGCGGCGCCGCCTTGGCCGGGTCCTTCTTCAGCAATTCGGTCGCCCTGATGTGAAGCTCCACCAGCTTGACCAGGGCCGCGCGTTGCGTGGCGATGACGTTCTCCCGTGCGGCGATCGTCGATCCCGGCTGGCCGTTCATCATATCGGTCGCGCGGGCGACCACCTTGGCCCCCTTAAGCTTGCTCTCGACGATGGTCAGGATAGGTTCGAGGATGCCGGCCGCGTCGACCGAGCGCGACAGCAGCGCCTGCTGCACCCGCGACGCGCCCATGCCGATCAGCTCGACATCGCCCAACTGCATGCCGAGCGAGCGCAGCAGCCAATGCCGGGTCACCGTATCGGGCACCGAGCCCTTGGGGAAACTGGCAATCTTGGGCTTGCGGCCCTTATCCTTGGTGAACGCCATCAGCGCGGCCTTGCCGTTGTTGTGCTTATCGAAATAGTCGACCAGGTCGCCCTGGGCGATCACGGCGATCTGATTGACGATGCCCGCCGCGATGACCTTGAGCTTGATGCCCTTGCCGCGGGTCACCATGGCCGGGCCGATGCCGAAGCACATGACGTCCATTTTACCCGATGCAATCGCCTGCACGATCGCGGGTCCGTTCGGGAACCGCGTGAGTTTGAGGTTAATGCCCGCCTTCTTGGTCCAGCCCATGCCTTCCATCACGAAGAGCTGGCTGCACGGCACGATCGGCATATACGCCATTTCGAGGGTCACCGCCGCTTTGGCGGATGGGACGGACAAGATGGCCGTCACGGCGCACGCCGCCGCAGCCACAAAATGCAAGGACGAATTTTTCATTAGTACTTTCTCCCTGTTCGTCGCCGACCTAATATTTGCCTGTTTCGGCTTGATCTAAGAGTATCGGCGCCAGCAATGGTAGATCACTAGCACCCCCTTGTCAGTCGCGCCGTCGCGCCTGCATCAGTCCACCACAAACGGCGCGTCGGTCGAAAATTTATCGGACAGCAGCCGCGGCGCGCCCTTGCGCACCTCGATCATGTCCTGGATGTGCCAGTGGCCGATGTGGGGCTCCAGCGCGAGCACCATGCCTTCTTCCAGCACGATATCGCTGTCGCGGCGCAGGATCGGTTCCTGCTGATGCCACCAGGCGCCCACGCCGTGGCCGATCAGCAGGGAGGCGAATTTCCAGCCATCGGCATGAAAGGCGTTGACGGTGGTGTCGTAGATGTCGCCGACCCGGGCGCCGGCGCGGCATTGGTCGATTGCCGCGCGGTAGGTATCGCGGATCGACACGTATTCCTTCATCTGCTCTGCGGTCGGCTCGCCGAACACAATGTTGCGCGACTGATGTCCGGGATAGCCGTCCAGATAGGCCACGTAGTCGGTCCGCATGACGTCGCCCGGCTGAAACACCACGCGGCTTTCGCCGGCATAGGGGATCGTATTCGAACTCGCGTGCAGGATGCCGTGCGCCCAGTTGAAGCCGCGCTCCAGACAACCGGCAATCGTCAGCGCATGGGCGTGCATTTCGCTATCGCCGACACGCAACTGCGGGAAGACGTCGAGATAGACATCGTCGAGCAGGTCGGCGGCGGTTTTCAGGAGCGCGATCTCCGGCTTCGTCTTGATCCAGCGCACCCGGTCCATCATCGCAGTGCAATCGACCATCTCCATGCCGGGATTTTCGGTCGCCAGCAGCTCCCAGTCGCGCGCGCTGACGTAGTCCTTCTCGAACCCGATACGCGCCTTCGCAAGGCCGTTTTCCCGCAACACCCGGGCGAGGCAGCTATAGGGTGATTCGAGATAACCCTCGTACTGTTCCTGCCGGTCGATCCAGGAATCGCGCTCGGCCAGTCCTGCGGCGGTCAGGTTGACGATGAGCGTCGGCTCGCCGTCGCGCGGCCACAACACCATGACGCCGCGGTCGGAATCCGGCAGGTCGAGCAACCGCGCCAGGGTGCCCGGATACGCGAACCCGGCGAGATAGGTGAAATTGCGCCCCGACCGGGCGACCACCGCGGCCAGATCGTTTTCGTCCAGATAGGCGTTCAGCCGATCGATATTGGCGATGATTTCACGCTTTTTTTTGGGCATTGCGGTCGTCCTTCCCCGTAGGTGTTGACACCCGGTCGATAGTGCGGTCAGCCTCGCCCTTCGTCAGGCTCAGGGTGAGGCTGAGTGTTTCCCATAGGTTTGCCTCATCCTGAGCCTGACGAAGGATGCGGCCGCTTCGTTGGGCCTCCCTCCTCACGACGCCTCGAAATTAGACGCATACAACGCATCGAGGCGCGCCAGCGCATCCGCCGGCAACGGACCCAATTCGACCGCGCCGAGCGCCTCGCCGACATGGCTCAACTCGCCGATCCCCACATCGATGCAGGAAATTTTCGGATTGGCGAGCACGAAGCGGAGGGCGGTCTGGGCGCGGCTGCCGTAGTCGCTGCCGAGTGCGTCGAACACGGCGCGCGCCTGACGCTCTTCCGAGGCGACGTCGGTGCCGGTCGTCAGGACACTTTCGCGCCCGGTGCGCTGATCGGTGGCGATGACGCCCGCGGCAAAAGGCCGGATGACAATCACGGCGACACCGTTGTCGTGACAGACATCGATCAGACCACCGAAATCCTGCGCCGCCCATCCGGCTGGCATCGGCCGGCCGGCGCTGGGATTGAGCAGATTGTAATAGACCTGCGCGGAATCGAAGCGGCCGCTCTCGATCACCTGGCGGCAGCACGCCGTATCGCCCAGCGCGGTGATTCCCGAAAAGCGGAACAGCCCCTTGTCGCGCAGCCGTTCCAGCGCCTCGGCGACGCCGCCCGGCCCCAGAATATGCTCGACGCCGATCATGCGGCCCTCGACGCCGGGCCCGATGCGGTTGTGGAGCTGCAACAGATCGACCGACTCCCGGCCGAGCCGCGCCAGGCTGCCGCGCAGGCTCTCCTCGACTTGTCCCGCGATATCGTCGAGCCGGTCCGTGTCGAGATTGAACTTGGTTGAGAGGAACGGCGTATCGTCGATCTCGGCCAGCAGCCAGCCCAGCGATTTTTCCGAAACGCCATCGCCATAGCGGCTCGCCGTGTCGATCCAGTTGATGCCGCCGTCGAGCGCAGTGCGGATCGCCGCGCGCTTGGTGTCATCATCCTTGCCGATCAGGATGCCGCCGACATTGCCCGCGCCGAATATCAGGTTCGAAACTTCGAGGCCGGTTTGGCCGAATTTGCGGTATTCCAAGAATTTTCCTCCCGAGCGCGATCCCCGACAGCCTCTAAACTGGACCGCCTTTCGGGGAGCGCGTTAGTTTAGCCGAATGCGCGGCAACGACGAACGCCATCGGCCCACCACGCTTGCGGAGACATCATGACACATCCCTGGACGAAACACCTGGTCGCGGAGATTTCCGACGGCATCGGCTGGCTGACCCTGAATCAGCCGGAAAAGCGCAACGCGATGAGCTTCGCCATGTGGCGCGACCTGCCCGACGTGCTGGACCATCTGGCCGGCGACCCGGCGGCCCGGGTGGTGATCGTGCGGGGCGCGGGCGACAAGGCGTTCTGCGCCGGCGCGGACATTTCCGAATTCAAGACGACGCGGGCGACGCCGAAAGACCGACAACTCTATGACGAAACCGCAGCCGCGGCGTTCGATGCCATGCGGCGCTTTCCGAAGCTGATGATCGCAATGATCGACGGCGTCTGTGTCGGCGGCGGCGCGGAAGTGGCGATGGAATGCGATCTGCTGGTGGCGTCCGAGCGCGCGCGTTTCGCGATTACGCCCGCCCGGTTGGGGATCGGCTACATCGCCGAGGACGTCGCGCGGCTGGTCCGGCATGTGGGCGCGAAATTCGCCAAGGAAATCCTCGCCACGGCGCGATTCTATGCGGCCGAGGAAGCGCATCGTATGCAATGGATCAATCACGTGGTCGCCACGGATACGCTGGAAGACTACACCCGCGCGCTGGCGGCGGAAGTCGCCGCGAATGCGCCGCTCTCGGTGAAAGCCGCCAAGCTGATCGTCAACGAATTGGAGAAAACTCCCGCCAAGCAGGACCGGGCGCTCTGCGCGCAACTGGTCGAGGCGTGTTTCGAAAGCGAGGACTATCAGGAAGGCCAAGCCGCCTTCGCGGAAAAACGCCCGCCAGCCTTCAAGGGAGCGTAACGCCAGCCGCAGGTTTATGCCCACCAATTCGCTTCATTCCGGACGGCGCGTAGCGCCGAGCCGGAATCCACAGAACCTCACGTCATCTGGATTCCCGCATTCGCGGGAATGACCGTTATTATTCGGTTAGGCGCGCGCCCTACCCGTCTTCGAATCCCGCCTTCTTGCGCACGTCGTAGGCGTTTCGTTTCGACCATTCCTCGAGAAACCGCTTCAGGTCGGCGTCGGGTTTGTCCGGCAGCATGACGTCGAGATGGATGATCTGATCGCCGCGCACGCCGCCCTTGCCCGACATCCCCCTACTCTTGAGGCGGAGCCGGCGGCCCGTGTTCGCGCCGGCTGGAATGGTGAGCGACACCGCGCCGTCGACCGTCGGCACCTTGATCTTGGCGCCCAGCACCGCTTCATCGAGGGTCACGGGCACGTTCAGATGGATATTCTTACCCTCCAGACGAAAATGCTTGTGCTTTTTAACCTGCACCGTCACGAAGGCGTCGCCGGCGGCAGCACCGCCAAAGCCGGCCGATCCCTTGCCCTTCAGGCGCAGCGCCTGCCCATCCTCGGTGCCGGGCGGAATGCGAACCTCGATGGATTTGCCGTCATAGAGCTTGACGCGGCGGCTCACCCCCTTAACCGCCTCTTCGAGGGAAATCGCCATCGAATATTGAATATCCTGGCCCTTGACCCGGCTGGACCGCGCCGTTTTCTGGCGCCGCGCCTGCCCGAACAAATCGGCGAACAGATCCTCGAAATCGTTGCCGAAGTCCTGACCCCGATTGCCGCCCCGTTCCTGGCCGCCGCCGGTATAGGCACGGTGAAAGGCGCTCTCATAGCGCGGCGTCCCATCGGCACCGATTTCGCCGCGGTCGAACTTCGCCCGCTTCTCTTTGTCGGACAGGAAGTTATAGGCGGCGGACACCTCCTTGAAGCGCTGCTCGACACTCTTGTCGTCCGGGTTGACGTCGGGATGCAGAGCCTTCGCCAGCTTGTGGTATGCCCGCTTAATCGCGTCTTGGCTGGCACCGCGCTCGACACCCAGAACAGTGTAGGGATCCTTCATCGGTCGTCAGCCCTCTCTGCCCACACGAACATACACCCTGGGCGGCGCCGGCGCGGGCAACACCGGTTTATGATCGAATAAATTCTCACGCTCAAAATACCTCCCACCGGCCATTGCGCAACCTGCAGGCGGTATTGCGCTTTTCCTCGGTTCTGCCTTCGACGGTCAGTGTGTGGATAAAATCACGGCAATAAGTGCCGGTTTGCGCACTGGTGCCGTCGCGCACCGCGGTGACGGTCCCCCAATTTCCAGACCGGGCGTTGCGCCACATGATCCGCTTGCCGATTGGCGCGGAGACCACCTGCCTAACCGATCGCTCCATCGCCGCCTGATCTTCCTGGCGCAGGAATTTCTCGATATCGGTGCCGGCCCAGGCGGACATGAGGGTGCCAGGTGGGATCGGCTTGACCGCAGTCTCGGCCCGAGGCGGTTTTGCCAGAGTGCCGCTGCCCGCCCCGCCGAACAGCGGACCGCTCGGCGTCTTCTCCGCGGGCGCGACACACCCGGCCAGCAGCCCGGCGATCGCGAAAAAAATCAAGTATTGCGTTGCGCGCATATCGCTCCATGCTCCCGAACGAGGGGGTCATCGGCCAGAATTCAGATTTTGGACTCTACCAAAGAGAGATGAAATAGAGATAGGCAGTATTACATCGAATTTGAACCGAAACCCGTCTAGAAACATACGACCCACAGGCGCTACCACCTAAATACCAGAACAATGGGCACCAATGGCCGAAAACGACCCTATCACGCGATTTATCGAGTGGTTTGAAAAGGCAAAACAGAGCGAGCCCGACCTGCCCAACGCCGTGTCGCTCGCAACCGTCGGCACCGACGGTCAACCGTCCCTGCGGATGGTCCTGCTCAAGGATGTGGATCATCGCGGTTTCGTCTTTTACACCAATCTGGAGAGCCGCAAGGGCGGCGAGCTCGCGGTGAATCCGCGGGCGGCACTGCTGTTTCATTGGAAATCCCTGAAACGCCAAGTCCGGATCGAGGGGCCGACGGAAGCCGTCAGCGACGCGGAAGCCGATGCATACTTCGCAACCCGTGACAGGGGCGCGCAACTCGGCGCCTGGGCGAGCGACCAGTCGCGAGCGATGGCGGGGCGATTCGATCTGGAAAAACGGGTCGCCAAATTTACCGCCCAGTTCGGTGTTGGACCGGTGCAACGGCCCCCATTCTGGTCCGGATTCCGGATCGTGCCGCAGCGCATGGAATTCTGGAGCGAGGGGAAATTCCGGCTGCACGACCGCGAGCAATTCATCCGCGACGGCACCGGATGGCGCATTGAACGGCTGTTTCCCTGAAGATCATGACGATGACGAACAGCGATACAAGGGATCGGCAGGCCGACCAAAGCGCGAACAACCGGCTGACGCGACTGGCGACATACGCGTCGGTCACCGTCGCGCTTTGTCTGATTTCGATGAAGACAGGTGCATGGCTGATCACCGATTCGGTCGCCCTCCTGTCCAGCCTTATCGACTCGCTGCTCGATGTTTTTGCGTCGGTCGTAACCCTCGTGGCGGTCCGCCATGCGCAAATCCCGGCGGACCGGGAACACCGGTTCGGCCACGGCAAGGCGGAAGCGATTGCCGCACTTGCCCAATCCGCGTTCGTCATCGGATCAGCGGTTCTCCTGCTGTTCGAGGTCGGCGGGCGGTTACTCCATCCGCGAACCATCGAACGGCCCGAGATCGGCATCGCGGTCATCCTGGCGACCATCGTCCTGACCCTGCTATTGGTGATCTTCCAACGCTGGGTCGTGTCGCGCACCGGATCGATCGCGATCACCGCCGATTCGCTGCATTACAAGGGCGACCTCTTGATGAACGCCGCCGTGATCGCGGCGCTGGTTCTAAGCACGTGGGGCGGCTGGGCGCTCGCGGATCCGGTGTTCGGCGCCCTGATTGCCGGATATCTTGCCTTCAATGCCTGGCGGATAATCCGCGAGGCGCTGGACATGCTGATGGACCGGGAAATGCCGGAAGAAGACCGCATGCGTATTTACGGCATTGCCAGTGCACATCCCGACGCCCACCGGGCACACGACCTCAAGACCCGGCGATCCGGAAACACCGTGTTCATCCAGTTTCATCTGGAACTGGACCAGGAGATGCCATTGATTCGGGCGCATAGAATCGCAGATGAAGTAGAGGCGATGATTAGCAGGGAGTTTCCGGACTCGGAAATCATCATCCATCAGGACCCCGAAGGCATCGACGAAGACCACGATCAATTCCGCTGATACAACCGGCAAGCCATCGAAGCCCCGCGTACAATCAGGCTGAGACCGCGTTATGACAGAAACGAAAAAGAACCTGATCCTCACCGGCGCCAGCCGCGGCATCGGCCACGCCACGGTCAAACGCTTCTCGGACGAAGGCTGGCAAATCATCACCTGCAGCCGCGACGACGTGCCGGAGGCCTGCCAGCGCGATCCGAATTGGACCCGGCATATCCCGGCCGACCTGTCCGACGCCGCTTCCGTCGCCGCCTTCGCCAAGGAGGCGCTGGATGCCCTGGAAGACCAACCCCTGCACGGATTGGTCAACAATGCGGCGCTTTCGCCAAAAACCGATTTCAACGAACGGCTGGGATGCCTCAACGGCAGCCTGGACCGCTGGCGCGACGTGTTCGAGCTGAACTTCTTCGCGCCGCTGACGCTCAGCAGAAACTTCGCCACGGCGTTGAGCCTCGGCGCCAAGGACGGCGGCGCCGCAATCGTCAATATTACCTCGATTGCCGGACATGAAATTCATCCTTTTGCCGGCTCGGCCTACTCCACGTCGAAGGCGGCGCTCTCGGCGCTGACCCGGGAAATGGCGGTGGAATTCGCCGCGCTCGGCGTGCGGGTCAACGCGGTCGCGCCCGGCGAAATCGAGACCGACATGATCGGTGAGGAATACGAACCTTTGATCAACCGGATACCGATGCATCGGATGGGAACGCCGGAGGAAGTGGCGAGCTGCGTTTTTCAGCTTTGTTCACCGGATTTCGGATACGTGACGGGAACCGAGATTTTCGTTACCGGCGGTCAGCATTTGTAACGCCAAATCGCGGCCCGGTAGGCCGGCCGGCGGCCTCAGCGGGTTTGCAACGCCTGGAACCAGACAAGTCTTTGTTCTACTTGTGCGATTTCCAAATTCAGCCAATCGCCCAGCGGACCCGTTTCATAGGAAGACTGCAGATCCTTGAGCCGGGCCAATTCAGTCTCGCACATTTCGATCAGCAACACCGCCTGTTCCTCGCGATCCGCCGCATCCAGCAAATTGAAAAACCGTATCTTCAGTGCGATTACCAGCTTCGAGACATCGTTCGCCGGCGCTCGGACGTTCGAGGTCATCAGAACCCGAAAGGCCTCGCGTCCGGCATCGGTAATGCGCAATTCCGCGGTCTCCCGCGCGGCGGTGACGCCGTCGATTGTCGCCAGGCCTTCATGGCATAGAAGCTCCAGCGACGTGCCGAGCAAATCCAGCGACGGACCGGTTACCCGTTCAACGAAGTGCCGAATCCCGCTTGCAAGCGCCGCATAGGGCATCGCGCTTTCGAGCAGGGTTCCCAGCGCTGCCAGACGAATCGCCTCGCTCGGGATCAGGGTGTTGTCACGATACATCTCGCGTGTCCTCAGGCTGCCATTTGCAGCGACAAGCGCTGCCAGGTGTCAATTAGCGCGGCGACCAACCGGTCCATCATTTCATCCGTATGGAGCGGCGTCGGCGTAATCCGCAGGCGTTCGGTGCCTTTCGGCACGGTCGGGAAATTGATCGGCTGGACGTAAATTCCATATTCATCGAGTAGCAAGTCACTGGCTTCCTTGCAGCGCACCGGATCCCCGACCATCACCGGCACGATATGGGTGACCGACGGCATCACCGGAATCCCCGCCTCGCGGAGCTTCGCCATCAATGTCCGCGCGCGCTCCTGGTGACGGGCCCGAAGGGCGCCGCCCTCCTGCCCTTTGAGTGTTTCAATACTGCGCAGCGCGCCCGCGGCGACCGCGGGCGGCAGGGCGGTGGTGAAGATGAAACCGTCGCCAAAGGACCGGACGAAATCGATCAACGCGGTGGATGCCGCAATATAGCCGCCGACCACGCCGAAAGCCTTTGCCAGCGTGCCCTGGATTACGGTTATCCGATCCATGACGCCGTCGCGTTCGGCGACGCCGGCGCCTCTGGGGCCGTACATCCCCACCGCATGCACCTCGTCCAAATAGGTCATGGCATTGTAGCGTTCGGCCAGGTCGACCAATTCACCCAATGGCGCGATGTCGCCATCCATGGAATACACCGACTCAAAGGCAACCAGCTTCGGACGATCCGGGTCGTCGGCGCGCAGCAACCGCTCGAGATCGGCCGTGTCGTTGTGGCGAAATATGCGCTTTTCGACCCGGCTGTGGCGCATTCCCTCGATCATCGAATTATGGTTGAAGGCATCCGAATACAGGATGCAGCCGGGCACCTTCGCCGCAAGGGTCGTCAGCGCCGTCATGTTGGCGACATAGCCGGAGGTGAACAGCAGCGCCGCCTCTTTACCGTGCAGCTCCGCGAGCGCGCGTTCCAACAGAACGTGATAATGGTTGGTGCCAGCGATATTGCGGGTGCCGCCGGCGCCCGCGCCGCAGCGGTCCAGGCCCTCTTTCATCGCGGCGATAGTGTCCGGGTTCTGGCCCATCCCGAGATAATCGTTGGAACACCACACCGTGACATCGTTTACCACATCCCGGTCATGGCGCAGGGCGCGCGGATAATCGCCCGCCTGACGTTCAAGATCGGCGAAAACGCGATAGTTTCCCTGCCGTCTCAGATCGTCCAGCTGCTCGCCGAAATAGGCTTCATAGTCCATGGCAGTTCCCGAATTCACGATCGGAGGCGCGATGGTCTCCTGAATCCTTACGCACGCGGATTAATATATCACTACTCCTAGCCAATCCAATATGGGCCGTTGTCACACCACGGCAATGAAGGGCTATGCCGCCTTCTTTTGCCGCACCGCCGTGTCGTTCAAGGCCATGCCGAACCGGTTCAACAATTCGTCGATTTCGCCTTCGGTAATAATCAACGGCGGACACAGTGTTATGGTATCGCCGGGAACGGCGCGCACGATCAACCCATGCTCCTGCGCTCGCACGGCAAAATACGGACCGACGCCATCGGCCGGATCGAACGAAGCTTTCGTCGCCTTGTCCTGCACCAGTTCGACGCCCGCGACCAGCCCGACCGAGCGGACCTCGCCCACCAGTGGATGATCCGCGAAGCGGCGAATACCGTCGAGGAACCGGGGCATAACGGACCGAACATGCCCGATGATGTTGCGCTCCTCATAAATCTTAAGGGTTTCCAGCGCCACCGCGGCACTGACCGGGTGGGCCGAATAGGTGTAACCGTGCCCGAAGGTACCGATCTTGCCGCTGTTTTTGTACAGCACGTCAGCCACCTTCTCGTTGATGAGAAGCCCCGAGATCGGGAGATAGGCCGAAGACAGCGCCTTCGCCACGGTAATGATGTCCGGCTGCAGATTGTAGGTCTCGGTGGCGAACATGTTACCGGTCCGGCCGAATCCGCTGATCACCTCATCCGCGACGAACAAAATGTCGTGTTTCTTCAGGATCGGCTGAATCTTCTCGAAATACCCGGCCGGCGGCACGATCACGCCGCCCGCGCCCATCACCGGCTCGGCAAAGAAGGCCGCGATGGTGTCCGGCCCTTCATCCTCGATCATCTGCTCCAGGCTATCGGCGAGCCGGGACGAGAAATCCTGTTCCGTCTCACCCGGTTCGGCGAACCGGTAATAGTGCGGACAATCGGTGTGCAGAATCCCGGCGATCGGCAGGTCGAAATCGCGGTGATTGGCCGGTAACCCGGTCAGGCTCGCCGCCGCAACGGTGACACCGTGGTAGCCCTTGATCCGGCTGATGATTTTCTTCTTTTCGGGCCGGCCGAGCGCGTTGTTGTAGTACCAGATCATCTTGATCGCGGTATCATTCGCCTCCGAGCCGGAATTGGCGAAAAAAACCTTCGACATCGGCACCGGCGCCATGCCGATCAGCTTTTCGGCGAGGTCGATGGCCGGGTTGTGACTTTTTGCCGCAAACACGTGATAGAATGGCAGCTCCTGCATCTGTTTGGTCGCCGCGTCGATCAGCCGCTGCTCGCCGAAGCCGAGCGAGGTGCACCAAAGGCCGGCCATACCCTCGATATAGCCCTTGCCGGACTCGTCGTAGATCCAAACGCCCTCGCCCTTGGTCACGATATGCGGACCCGCCTCCTTGTGCTTCTCCAAGTTGGTGTAGGGATGCAGGACATAGGCAATGTCCCGACTCGCCGCGGAATTCCCCAACTCAGCCATGACGCGGATCTCCTATTCGCGATGTAACGTAATGCGGGTCTGTGCCACCACTCATCCCGCGCTCTTAACCTACAATGTTGGCGTAATCCCGCAACGATTTACACCAAATTCGTGACCTGACCCCGGTAGGGCGGCGCATTTCTTCGGCGGCAGCCTCTTGACATTGGCGGTGCAAGTTTTACATTTCAATTAACGACTCATAAAATAATAACACCTTATTTGTGTATTTACATATCTCAGGGACACCGTCATGAGCAAGGTTTTCATATTGCACGAAAATGCCGAGTGGCTCGCGCCATTGCGCACCGCCTTCGATGCACGAGGCCTGGACTTCGCCGAATGGCATTTGGCAGAGGGTGAGATCGATTTGGCGGCGCTGCCGCCCCTCGGCGTCTTCTACAACCGGATGAGCGCCTCGTCGCACACACGGGATCACCGCTTCGCCCCGGAACTGACCGGCAGTGTCCTCGCCTGGCTGGAGGCGCATGGCAGGCGAGTCGTCAATGGCGCGCGCGCCCTGGACCTGGAGTTGAGCAAGGCGAAGCAGTACGCCGCGCTGAATGCCGCCGGCATCCCGACGCCGCACACTATCGTCGCGGTCGGTTACAACGCCGTCCACAACGCGATCCGGACGATGGACGGACCGTTGATCCTGAAACCCAACCGCGGCGGCAAGGGGTTCGGCGTCCAATTGTTCGAAACCGCCGAAGCGGCCAATGATGCCGTGGCCGGCGGCGCGCTGGATGCGGGGCCGGACGGAACGGTTCTGGTGCAGCGCTACATCCGGCCCGCGCAACCGGAAATTCTGCGCAACGAATTCGTCGGCGGGAAACTGCTCTACACGGTGCGGGTGGATACATCGGACGGGTTCGAGCTGTGCCCGGCCGACGTCTGCAATATGCCCGAAGGCGAAACCGAAGCGTCGCGGCCGAAATTTAAAATCCTCGACGGGTACGCGCACCCCTTGCACGAACGCATGGAGCTGTTCCTCGCCCGCAACGGCATCGAAGTGGCCGGTATCGAAATGATCGTCGACGCGCAAGGCCAAGCCTGGGTGTACGACATCAACACCAACACCAATTACAGCCCCGACGCCGAAGCGGCCGCCGGCCGCGCGAACACAAAGCGGTCCGGTATGGGCGCCTTGGCGCAGTTTCTCGGCACGGAACTTGAGCAGTTGACGGTCCCCGCGGCAGCGGACTGACGCGCCGGAAAATTCAGCCGCCGGCCGGCTCGCGTCCGGCCCCCTTCGCCTGTCATAATGCCTCTCCAGTTGCGCAATGACTTGGGAGGGCAAGATGGCGATCGACTATGACAAACTGATGAGTTTCCGGGCTTCCGGCGTCGAACAGGTACTCACGGTGCGGGACACCATGCTGTATGCGCTCGGCGTCGGGCTAGGGCATGACCCGATGAACGAGGACGAGCTGCGCTTCGTCTACGAGAAGGATTTGCAGGCGCTGCCCACCATGGCGGTAGTGCTGGGCTACATGAACGACATGCTGGGCAAGGTCGACGCCGGAATAGACCGGACACGCACGGTCAATGGCGGCAACAGTTTCACCATCCACAAACCGCTCCCGGTCGAGGGCGCGCTGACGAGCGAAATCCGCATCACCGAGGTCATCGACAAGGGACCCGGCAGGGGCGCGATCGTGCAGGGCGAACGCAAGGTCTACGACAAGACCAGCGGCGACCACCTGTGCACCATCGGCACGTCCACCTTCTGTCGCGGCCAAGGCGGCTTCGGCGGACCGGACGGACCGTCCACGGCGGCGCGGCAAATTCCCGACCGCAAGCCGGACCAGATCTGCGACCTGCCGACGCTGCCGCAATCGGCGCTGATCTATCGCCTCAGCGGCGATTACAACCCGCTACACGCCGAGCCGGCGCATGCGAAGCGGGCGGGCTTCGACCGGCCGATCGCCCATGGTCTGCTGACCTACGGCGTCGCCGGGCATGCACTGCTGAAATCTTGTTGCGGCTACGATCCCGTGCGTTTCAGGAGCATGGAGGGCCGATTCTCGTCCCCGGTCTTCCCCGGCGATACGATCCGCACCGAGATGTGGCGCGATGGCGACAGCGTAACCTTCCGCTCCTCGGTGCCGGACCGCGACGCGGTGGTCATCACCAACGGCCACGCGGAAATCGCCGCGTAGCCAAGTCTGCACCATTTGTGCGGCGCGGGGTGTGACAACGCCCCGGACAATTCGCATAATCGCCACGAAACAGCGCGCCCGTGCCAACAACGCGCCGGACGCAACCGGGATAAATTCAAAGGGAGTATCGGAATGTCCGACAGAGCGGAAACGTCCCCACTCGCCGTGTTCCGCGAACACTGCGACAAGGGAGAGCTGGCCTATCAGGTGGATGAGAAGGGCGCCGCGTTCTTCTATCCGCGCCTCGTCGCGCCGGGTACCGGCAGCGGCAATATTAGCTGGAAGGTCAGCAAGGGCCTCGGCACGGTACACGCGACCACGACGCTGTATCCGCGCAACGGCGAGCCCTATGACGTGTCGCTGATCGATATCGACGAAGGCTTCCGCATGATGAGCCGCGTCGAGACCATCGACCCCGCCGACGTGAAAATCGGTATGCGCGTCAAGGTACGCATGATCCCCGGCACCGACGACCGGCCGGTCTATCCCGTATTCGATCCCGCGGAGGATGCATGATGGCCGATCTCAGAGGAAATTGCTGCATCGTCGGCACGGCGGAATCCGATCTCGGCGTCGTCGCGCCCGACATGACCCCCTTCGACCTGACGGCGCAGGCGACGATGCGCGCGCTCGACGATTGCGGGCTCAAGCTGTCCGATGTGGACGGCTTCTTCTGCGCCATGAGCCAGTCGCGCATGGTGTCGATGGCGATGTGCGAGTATCTGCGCATTCAGCCGAAATATTTCGATTCGACGCAGATCGGCGGCTCCTCCTTCATGGCCCATGTGTCGCATGTCCAGGCGGCAATCGCGGCCGGACTCATCGAGGTCGCGGTGGTCGCCTATGGCAGCACCCAGCGCTCGGTCAGCCGGGCCGCCGCCTCGGCGCGCGAACCGAACCCGTACGAGGACCCGTACAAGCCGATGATGCCGCCCAGCGCCTATGCCTTGGCCGCGTCCCGGCACATGCATCTCTACGGCACGACGCGGGAAAACCTCGCCGAGGTCGCGGTGGCGGCGCGCAAATGGGCGCAGATGAACCCAAAGGCCTACCGCCAGGAGGATATGAGCGTCGACGACGTGCTCAACGCGCCGATGATCAGCTATCCCTTCACGGTGCGCGATTGCTGCCTGGTGACCGACGGCGGCGGCGCGATCGTCATCACCACGCCGGAACGCGCCAAGGACCTGAAACAGAAACCGGCCTACATTCTCGGCACCGGCGAATGCATCACCCACAACATGATCAGTTCGATGCCCGACCTCACCGTCTCCGGCGCGGCGCAATCCGGGCCGATCGCGTTCGGCAAGGCGGGCGTCAAGCCGGCCGATATCGACGTGCTCGAGCTGTATGACGCGTTCACCTACAACACCATGCTGTTCCTGGAAGATCTGGGCTATTGCGCCAAGGGCGAAGGCGGCGCCTTCGTCTCGGGCGGGCGCATCGCGCCGGGCGGCGACTTGCCGGTCAACACCAATGGCGGCGGGCTGTCCTATTGCCACCCGGGCATGTACGGGTTGTTCCTGCTGATCGAAGCGGCGCGCCAAGTTCAGGGCGTGGCCGGCGACCGGCAGATCGACAACGCCGACCTCGCCCTCGCCCACGGCAATGGCGGCGTACTGTCGAGCCAGTGCACGGTGATCATGGGCAGCGAGGCGACGCTGTAGACGCCGTCACCGTCGTGGAATTCTCGGCCGGCGCGGCACAGTGGTACCGCGCCGGTTTTCTTTGCGTATTCGTGAGGTCTGGCCGCTCGGAATTTAACCCTCACCGTCACTCCCGCGAAGGCGGGAATCCAGAGGGCGCCATGGATTCCCGCTTACGCGGGAATGACAGAATTGGATTTACGAATATTTCATTAGACGCACTCACCGCCGCCAATGGTCGGTGTCGTAGCCTTTGAACTTCGCCGGAATGCGTTTGATGTCCTGCAGCAGATCCGGCGGAATTTGCGGGTCTATCGCGGGCACGTGGTGGGTGTAGACCGTGTCGGTGACGCCGGCGTAGCGCTCCTTGATTTCGTTCAGGATGATGTCGTGCGTGCCGACGGCGGCGAACAGGCGGACTACGTCGTCCGACAGTTCCTTCGCCATTTCCTTCCACTGCCCCTTGACCGACATGTCATGCAGCTTGAGGCCGAGATCGACCAGATCATGCGCCTCCCAAACCGGGAAATAGGTCCGGGTCGAGCCGTAGAAGGCGAGCCGCTCGCGCACCCATTCGAAGCCCTTTTGCACGGTCGCCTCGTCCGGCGCGGTGATAACGTAGCCGCCGCCGACCACGTCGAAATTCTCGCGCTTCAGGCCGCTTTCGGCGAGGCCCTTCTCGACCGCCGGCATGATCGCCTCGTCCATGTATTTCCGGGTACAGAAGGAATGCAACCGCACCCCGTCGCAGACCCGGCCCGCG
Organism: uncultured Rhodospirillaceae bacterium; assembly: GCA_964469835.1. Classification (GTDB taxonomy): domain Bacteria; phylum Pseudomonadota; class Alphaproteobacteria; order UBA8366; family UBA8366; genus JAOTYV01. The sequence goes on along the minus strand of CAYYBI010000154.1, from coordinate 142 downwards.
AGCCGCAGCATGGCCGGCCCGACCGCGGCGATGGTCACCGGGATCAGCCCGTGCCCGGTCTTCGGCGGCGTGAATACGGGCGTCATCAGGGTGAAGCGATAGTGCTCGCCCTCGTAGTTCAGCTTGTCGCCGTATTCCCAGC
>CAYYBI010000153.1:0-6262 GCA_964469835.1 uncultured Rhodospirillaceae bacterium | reverse complement strand
CGTCGGCGCCGATGTCGTCGAGCACCACTTGCATCTGCTGGGCGATGAATTCCGGCGGGACCGGATGCACGCCGAACACCCCCTCGGTGTTCTGTGCGGTGAGCGCCGTGACAGCGGTCATCGCAAACCCGCCCAACGCCGTTACAGTCTTGATGTCGGCTTGTATGCCGGCGCCGCCGCCGGAATCCGAACCGGCAACAATCAGAACACGCCCTGCCAGCGCCGCACCGTCGGTCATTTCGCGGCGGCGCGTTCGATCGCGCCGACGATCGAGTCCACCACCGTCCCGACAAGCGCGCTGTCGTCGCCTTCCGCCATCACGCGGATGACCGGTTCGGTTCCTGAAGGCCGGATCAGCAGCCGCCCGGCCTTGCCCAACTGCTTTTCCCCGTCATCGATGGCAGCCTGCACGTCCCGATCGGACAACGGCGACCCGCCATTGACACGCACGTTGCGCAGGAGTTGCGGCACCGGATCGAAGAGATGGCAAACCTCGCTGACGGGTTTCCGCGTTTCGGCGACCACCGCGAGCACCTGCAGTGCGGCGATGATCCCGTCACCGGTCGTTACGTAATCGTTCAGCACGATATGGCCGGATTGCTCACCGCCCAGATTGAAGCTGTGCTTGCGCATATGTTCGACCACGTAGCGGTCGCCGACGGGCGTGCGAACGAGGTCGAGTTGCAAACCCTGAAGGTACCGCTCGAGACCGAGATTCGACATGACCGTCGCCACGACGCCGCCGCCATTCAGCTGACCGTCACGATGCCAAGTCGATGCGATGAGCGCCATGATCTGGTCGCCGTCCAGCTTGCGCCCATTTTCGTCGACGGCGATGAGGCGATCGCCATCTCCATCGAGCGCGATGCCGATGTCGGCGCCATGTTCAACGACCTGCTCGCAGAGGAATTCCGGATGGGTCGCGCCGCACTTGTCATTGATATTGAGGCCGTCCGGCTGAACGCCAAGCGGCACCACTTCCGCGCCCAATTCCCAAAACACCGCCGGCGCCACGCGATAGGTCGCGCCATGGGCGCAATCGACGACGATCTTCAGCCCGTCGAACCGCAGGCCGCGCGGCAATGTGCGTTTGACGAATTCGATGTAACGGCCGGGCGCATCCTCGAGCCGCTGGGCACGGCCCAAGCCGGCCGACACCGCGAGATCGAAAGCGCCGTTGTCCATCAGGTCTTCGATCTCCGCCTCGTCCGCATCGGAGAGCTTGTAGCCGTCGGGGCCAAACAGCTTGATACCGTTATCTTCGAAAGGGTTGTGCGACGCCGAAATAACGACGCCGAGATCGGCCCGCAAGGACCGCGTCAGCATGGCCACCGCCGGTGTCGGCATGGGGCCGACCAGGACCACATCCATGCCCATCGAGATGAAGCCCGCGGTCAAAGCCGGTTCCAGCATATAGCCGGAAAGCCGGGTGTCCTTGCCGATGACGACCTTGTGCCGGTGGTCGCCGCGCCGGAATCGCTGCCCGGCCGCCATTGCCAGATTCAGGACCGTTTGCGGTGTGATCGGATCGGCGTTCGCTTTGCCGCGCACACCGTCGGTGCCGAAATATTTCCGGCTCATCTCTCTCTCCGCACCAGCCGTCTTGCTAACCCCGTGCACACCCGCTTTTCGCTTCGATTACCCTGACGGCTGGAACCCGGCAAATGAAGCGAAAGGCGCGTTGGAACTGCCTTATCGACCGCCACTCTAGACCGGCTGTTTAACCGGCAAACCACGTAGTGACAAGAAGAACGGCCCGCTTGTTTCCAAAGGCGAGCCGTCTCCATGAATCAAACGCCCTGCGACCGTTTCTTAGCCGCCTTGCGGCTCCGGCGTCGGGCCCGGCGCGATCGGTGCGCCCGTGGTCGGAACCGACGATCGAACCCCACTCGGCGGCGCGGGATCGTCATCCTGTTCGCGGATAATCGGCTCGCCCCGCAACAACCCCAAGATCTCGTCGCCGGATAGAGTTTCATACTCAAGCAGCGCGTTCGCGAGGGTGTGCAATTGATCGATATTCTCGGTCAGAATTCCCCGACAGACCGCCTCGGCGCTGTCGACAATCGACCGGACTTCCTGATCGATCACCTCGGCGGTCGCGTCGGAAACGTTCTTGGTCTGAGAGACGGAGTGACCAAGAAAAATTTCTTCCTGGTTCTCGTTATAGCGGAGCGGGCCGAGTTTTTCGCTCATGCCCCATTCCGTCACCATCTTACGCGCGATCTCGGTTGCCTGGGCGATATCGCCGGCCGCTCCGGTCGTGACCTTGGCATGACCGAACACAAGATCCTCTGCGACCCGGCCCCCCATGGCGACCACCAGATTGGCTTCGAGCTGGTCGCGGGCCATCGAGTATTGGTCTTTCTCCGGCAAGCGCATCACCATGCCCAGCGCGCGACCGCGCGGAATAATCGTCGCCTTATGCACCGGATCGGACGCCGAACTGTTGACCGCCGCGATGGCGTGCCCAGCCTCATGATAAGCGGTGAGGCGTTTCTCCTCATCCGACATCACCATGGATCGCCGCTCGGCGCCCATCATTACTTTATCCTTTGCTTCCTCCAGCTCCTGCATGGAGACGACACGGCGATTCTTGCGTGCGGCCAGCAGGGCCGCCTCGTTCACCAGGTTGGCGAGATCGGCGCCGGAGAAACCGGGTGTCCCGCGCGCGATGATCCGCGGTTCCACGTTCGGGGCCAACGGCACCTTGCGCATGTGAACTTTGAGAATTTTTTCGCGCCCCAGCACATCGGGGTTCGGCACCACGACCTGACGGTCGAACCGGCCCGGCCGCAACAAGGCCGGATCAAGCACATCGGGACGGTTGGTCGCGGCGATCAGGATCACGCCTTCATTCGCCTCAAACCCGTCCATCTCGACCAGCAACTGATTGAGCGTTTGTTCACGCTCGTCATTGCCGCCGCCCAGGCCCGCGCCGCGGTGGCGCCCAACGGCGTCAATTTCGTCAATAAACACGAGGCACGGCGCATTCTTCTTGGCCTGCTCGAACATATCCCGGACGCGCGACGCCCCGACGCCGACAAACATTTCGACGAATTCCGACCCGGAAATGGTGAAGAACGGCACGTTCGCCTCGCCCGCAATGGCGCGCGCGAGCAACGTCTTACCGGTGCCCGGTGGTCCGACGAGCAGCACGCCCTTCGGAATATGGCCTCCAAGACGCTGAAACTTTTGCGGGTCCTTCAGAAACTCGACGATTTCTTCCAGTTCCTGCTTTGCCTCGTCGATACCGGCGACATCCTCGAAGGTCACGCGGCCGCTCTTTTCGGTCAGCAGCCTCGCACGCGATTTTCCAAAGCCCATCGCCCGACCGCCGCCCGATTGCATCTGGCGCATGAAGAAGATCCACACGCCGATCAACAGCAGGATCGGGAACCAGTTGAGCAGGACCGCGAACAGCGTCGGCATGCCCTCTTCCTCGGGCTCGACGGTGATCGTGACACCGTGTTTCCGTAGTTTCTCCACCAGGTTCGGATCGTCCGGAGCGTTGGTAATGAAATGCGCACCGGCATTGTCGGTGGCCTCGATCTTGCGGCCCTCGATCTTCACCTGCTTGACATCGCCTGCCTCGACTCTGTCCATAAACACCGAATAGGGAAGCGGGGCATCCGCCGCGCGCTGGGCCGATCCCTGAAACAAGTTGAAAAGCCCAATCAGCAGGATGAGGATGACGATCCAAAGGGCAATATTTCTACCAAACAGCGGTCAATCTCCATTTCGAAATGGCGTTGTCGGGGATATCCGATCCCAACCGCCGGTTATTGCCAAGCAACTCAAGTCCAACATCGTCTTCTCACATCCAAGATTAACCATTTACCCGCCGGTTCGCCATTGCGAATTCAGCGGTTGTCAGCGGTCGCGCCGGGATGAAACTCACTTCGGGAATCGCTGACGGATCGAGGGCCGGGTCCGGACGTATATACCTGAAGTGGGGTATATACACTACGCCGTCAAGGTCCCATAAGGCTGGTAAGCTGGGCCGAACGGCCGGCGGCAGGGAAAGTGCCGCCAGATCGGGCCGGCGGCGGTGCGCATCCCGCCAGCCATCCAGTCCCAGACGCCGGATTTGCAGTGCCGCGTGTGGGCTCGATCCGACATCAAAACGTTCGTCCCAACGCCCCCCGGCGTCCGCCGTCAACACCCCCGTCGCCGCACGCGCCTCGCGGCAAACCAGTAGTTTTTTGCGCCAGCGGACGATCCGACAGCCGGCCAGGGTCCGCCCGCCGCGCAGCCCGTCTTCGGCCATCAAGGCATCGTAAAGGCGTTCAACTCTCTGGAGCCGGGGCGGATAGGTTCGGCCGCCAATACACGAAACAACTCGGGCGAGACAACGAAGCGTTACCTCCTCCGGTGCGGCGCGCAACGGGCCTTCATCGAGCAGGCAATAGCCTTCCGGGTACAGCGTTGCGCAACGCGCCAGGCACCGCGCCGCGGCACGCTCCAAGGCAGTCCGGGCCCGGCCCATGGAATCCGCGGTCACGGCGAGACGCCGGGCGGTCAATCCCTCGGCGTCCAAGATAGGCTGCGCCCGGCGCAACCGGACACGCTGAAAATCGGGATTTTCATTGGATGGGTCTTCGATGTGCGGCTGCCTCCGCGCCCGCAAGGTCGCCCGCAACCGGTCCCTGGAGGTTTCCAGCAAGGGCCGCAAATAGCGAACGCGGCTGGTCTCGGATATTTTTGCCATGGCGGCCAGGCCGTCCACGCCGCTGCCGCGGGCAAGCCTCAGCAATACGGTTTCCGCCTGGTCTTCCAAATGATGGCCGAGCCCGAGATGCAAGACGCCGTTCGCGGCGCACCAGTCGGACATCAGCCTGTAGCGCGCATCGCGGGCGGCGGCCTGTAAATTGGTGGTCAGCGGCTCGTCCGGGCGCACGAGAACCCGGTGACGAATGCCGCGCTGCCGGAGCCATTGGCGGACACGGCGGATCTCCGTGCCCGACTCCGGGCGCAAACGATGATCGACGACCAGTGCCGTTACCCGGCCGTTTCGGCTTTCCGTCCAATCATGCAACAACAATGACAAGGCCAGACTATCTCTGCCGCCGGAGCATGCGACGGCAACATGCGGTGCGGCCTCAAAGGGCCCGACGCTCGCCATCAAATCGGCGAATTCGGACTGTTCAATCGGTGTGCTGATTTCGCCCGCGCGGCCACGCGCCATGGTCAGCTACAGCCGATTTGACTCATTGCGGATTTGGCTTTTTGCAGCAGTTGCTTGTTGGTCTTCGGATATGACTTCTGCAATTTCCGCAATGCTGCGCAGGCCGGCGCCTTTTCATTGATCGCGGCGAGTGATTTTCCGAGCTTGTAAAGGTTTGCGGGCGCTTTGCTGCCTTTGGGATAGCGTTTGTATCCCTCAAGGAAGATACGCGCGGATTCGGCGTAGTCTTTTTGAAAGTAATGGGTTTCGCCCAGCCAGTAGAGCGCATTCCCCGTCAACGCATCGTCGGGATGTTTGTCCACAAATGCCTTCAATGCTACCGATGCCGCGGCATATTTTCGCTTCTGCAACAAGCCGAAGGCATAATTGTATTGCTCTTTTGGCGTGCCCTTGGGCAAGGCTGCCAGTTGTTGCCCTGACTTCCCAGAGGCGCGCCGCGCCGCACCGCCGATGTCCTTTGAAGACAACGTACCGAGCGTTTTTGGACCGGCCTTCGAGCCTCGCGCCGTTGCCGCCGCTGCCTCTCCGATGCCGGCGAACGATGCACTGCTTCGGGACGATTGCCGCCCCGGCGCCGCCACGCCAGCGGCACCAGGCTCGCCCGATTCCAACGCGCGAAATCGCTGATCGGCATCAGACATGAATTTTTCAAGGCGTTCCTGCAACGACGTAATGCGATGTTCCATCTCTTCGGCGCGTCCCGTGAGATCGCGCATTTGCGATTCGATATTTTGCAACTGTACTTGCATTCTCGATACGGACTGGATTTCCCCGCCCTGCGAGGGCTTCGCATCGCTGCCTGCCTGTTTAGGCGGCGTCTTCCCGGCATACACGTATGACTGCAGGTCGCTGAGATCACGACGCAGCCGCTGCATCTGAAGTCCCAGATTGCCATCCTGCGCCGCCGCCGGGCCCGTCAAAAAAAGGAAGGCGCCGGCCATCAAACCAGCGATCCAGGTAATTTTGGTTTCACGATTCATCAGTTGTCCAAACGCAACCGGGACCGTCAGCCAATAGCCGCCGACGGTCCCGAATTTCGGTCTGTCTTCTAGCCGAACGAACATCGTCACCTCACCT